>NZ_JAIXRZ010000021.1 GCF_027484945.1 Flavobacterium sp. | reverse complement strand
ATGCGTCCTTACTTTATCGAACAACGATTAAAACTACGCAATCCGATATATAGTGAAACTGCTGCTTACGGACATATGGGCCGTACACCAGAAGTCGTTACTAAATCGTTTAAAACACCCGATGGACAAACCAAAACGGTAGCAGTAGAATTGTTTACTTGGGAAAAATTAGATCACGTAGAAAACGTAAAAGCGGCTTTTAATTTGTAGTTCTTAATTATTATATTCATAAAAAAACCTGACTCGAGAAAGTCAGGTTTTTTTGTTATAGGTTGTAGCGTAGGGTTAACATAACATAACGCGGTTGAACAAAAAACTGGGAATCGGTGATTCGGAATTGGTCAAACGAGTTGTCGTTTAACGCTTTAGTATTGAGTAAGTTCGTTCCAGATATACGGTATTCCCATTTACTACCTTTTTTCTGATAACCAAAACTGGCGGAAAGGAAATCATATTCATTATCTACACTTTTATCACTGTTGTAATAGTGATAAAACTCATATTCAGATACAAAAGAAAATCCTTCCAAGAAATAATATTCTATACGAGCAAAAGGTTTATCCGTAAAAAATTTGGTAATACTTCGTGGATTCTCAAACTCACTTATCGAATACGTATACCCCAACTCTAGATTCGGAATATTTTTAAAATTGGTAGACAAACGAACCGTATGGTTTTGATTTACACTTCGCGATAATGCACTTTCACCATTAAGGAAATTATAAAATTTAGACCATGACACATTTGTCGATAGTGAAGCTTTATAATATTTTAAAAAGGAGCGGCCATATTGACCAAAACCGGAGAGTGTTTCATCTACAAAATTGATGTTATTAAACGGCGTAGAAATTTGGTTTACCCCAACAAAACTGGTCTGTGATTTAATAGCATCCATACGTCGTGTGTAGGTAATTGCAGCGTTAATATTTTCAAAATTGAACATATTGTATTTGAAATAGCGCAACGAATGAGTCTGCGCAATAGCATTTTCCAACCGCCTGTTTCCGCTGGACAAACTCGCATAGTTGTTTATAATAGAGCCTTCAGCTAAGCGGGTAACATCAGCAAAATCATTGGTGAGTGCAAAATTATAGGTCAACGTTTCCGACTTCTTTATTTGATACAATGCATAAAAATCGGGCAATACGCGCATAAAACTTTGTTTAAAACTTGAGCCCAATTGCACGTTATTCAAATCATAATAATGCAAACTTACCCCTGGATTGAAAGTAAACTTTTTATACAACATTTTATAATGCACCCCTAAAAATACATCATTAAAATCATACGAAACATCGTTATTGTTTTCAGGAGCAGTTAAGTTATTTTGTACTCCATTATCCAAAATTTGAAAAATCGATGAATTAAACCGCTGCTTTGAATAGGTATTTCCTAACGTAAGATTCAAATTGGCTTTGGGTGTAACCATATAGTAATAATCCAATTTGGCATCCACTTTATGGGTTTTAATCAAACGGTTTTGATTGTAATCGTTGCGATTTTGGGTAATATATCCATTCAAAAGAAACGGCTGCAAAGCTAAATTTGCATTATAAAAAGGATCCTCGTTTTGGTATAAATGTTGGGCTTCAAATGCGATGACATGTTTTTCGGAAGGTGCATGATACAGCGCCAAATTTTGATTCACCGAAATCGGTTCTTGATCTTTATTGGTCAAAATGGTTTCATCCAAAACAGTACTTCCCGCAATGATATTTCGGAATAAATTTCCATTCTCCAATTGATCCGATTTTTTTACAAGAATATCATAATCCAGCTGTAACGTCGTACTTGGTTTATAACTGGCACTTCCTTTCATCAATCCGAAACGATTGCTTTGACTGGTTCGATCTACAGTATTGGCAATCGTATTGTTCGCAAAATTGGTTGTTACAGTTTGGGTTTCCAATTCTGTCTTGGAACCCGAATAGATTCCAAATCCACTCAAGGTCCATGACTTAGAGGGATTGTATGAAAAGTTAACGGCACCAAATTGCGTATCAATATTTTTAGCGCGGTTGTTTCGCAATAACGAAAGGCCCAAATCATTAGAACTCACATTAAAACTACTTCCTCCTTTAGACATCATATTACGGAAACCACCTGTGATTTTAAAATAATCTTGAATGGTCAATGGCAGTTCGCCGATATTATTAATGTTGGTAATAACATTAACACTGTATTTCGGATTGTAATAAAACAATTTCGGATTAACGTTGTAGCGATCAAACTTGGATTCTGGTTGAAATCCACCCGCAGAAGTGACATCTCCAAACCAAAAGTTCTTTTTACCTTCTTTAAGTTTAATATTCATCGCAATATTGTCCTGATTATTTTCAACACCTTTCAGAATTGAATTTTCATTGTAATTGCGAAGAACTTGAACTTTATCAATGGCATCGGCAGGGATATTTTTTACGCCTAACTTGGTGTCACCATCAAAAAAATCTTTTCCTTCCACCATTAATTTGGTGACTTTCTTTCCTTCAACTTCGACCTCACCATCGGCATTAACTTCGACTCCGGGGAGTTTTTTAAGGATGTCTTCCAACTTGCGTTCGGTTCCATTTTTAAAGGAATCGGCGTTATACATAATCGTATCCCCTTTGATCGAAACAGGCATTTCTTTAATGATTTCGACTCCATCCAACTGAATCCCTCCGGGTTCCATCGCGATGTTTTGGGTAATATTTTCTATTTTGGTTTGCAGGGTAATCTCTTTGTTTTGCATACCGATATAACTTAACTTAATGGTATACGTTGCATTGGTTTTTAGATTAAGCGAATACCGACCTTTATCATTGGTAATTGCGTAGGAATCTACGGCCTTAGTTTCTTGATTAACAGCCATTACATTGGCCATTTCAAGTGGTGTTTTACCCAACTCTGTAACCGTACCTTCAACACGGACATTTTGAGCAAAAAGAAATGAAGAGCATAAAAATAATGCGAATTGTAGTAAATTTTTCATGGGATAAATGAATCAAATAGCATTAACGAGACATACGGAACTCCATTCGATTTCCGCCAGGACCACTATTCATCTCACGCATTTCATCCATTTTTTTGATTACAATGTCGTCGTATTCTTTTTGTTTCACTTCTTTTCCGGTATCCGGCGCCTTAATTTCGGCTTTCTCTTTAGGATTAAGTACAATTTTTGAGCAAAGGATGATTGTTTTTCCATCGTTTACTTCCAAAATTAGGCCTGGAAGACCCCAATACGCTTCAGGCCCTTGATTTATGGGGATTTCTGGGGTATACCATGCTGTAATCGTGATGTCTTTTGGCAAATCAAAATCTTCCATAAAGTTGGTACGCTTTTCCTTATTTTCTGGATTTGAAGCTAACTCTTTGGCCGGTTGTTCGGCTTTAGTCCCCGGTTTTTCTTCTGAACTTTCTTCTTTTTTCTTTGGACGGAAATTGCGAAAATCGGTTTTACTTGCAGGAATTACACAAGTCGCTTTGAAACAATTGTACCCACCAATTTGTTTGGTTTCACCAGTCATTTGCCATTTGTAATGAGTCAAGGTATCTTTTACCAAAAACTCCTTACCCATAAATTCTTTGTCAACGGTATAGGTTTGGTCTTTTACGTTCTTGTAATACGTTCCACCGCCACCCATAAAAGAGGCCATCATTCGAAAACCACCACCGCTTTGGCCCGGCGCATCCAGTTTTTCTTCTTCTTTATAGGTTGAAGCTTGCCGATCAAAATTCAGAATAAAAGTTTTTTCAAACATTTTCTTCATCCGTTCTTCAATCATTTTTTGAACTTCGGGCGTCATGTTTTTATTCCCCTCAAATCGTGATTTAAAATCGGCTGTGCTCGTTTTCGATTCAAATACAGCCATCCCTTGGAACTCTTTTTGCGCCCAAGTCGAAAAAGACGACGCAAGAAGTACAAGCGCAAGAATATTATTTTTCATATTACATTTGGTTTAGAATAACAAATATGACGAAACATCGACGAATTTGTTACCAATCTTTTGTTAAAATCAAGTATTTGACCCGTTATTTATTCCAAGGTTTAATTTATCTTAGCGTCATGTGGCAAAATATTCGTTTTTTATCCTTTTTATTGATTTCCCAATGGTGTTGTAGCCAAGTGGATAAAATAAATCTCGTTTTGATAGACCATATTTCTATTCAGGCTGATCATTATTGGGGAAATGATGGATTAGGGAATTATTTTTACAGCACAAATTCGGTTTTGTATAAAAAAAATAACGAAACCGTCATTCAATACCAAAATCTACCATTAGGCGATTTAAAAAAGGTAGATTTAACCAATCCGCTTCGACCGGTGTTGTTTTATGAAAATTTTAATACGGTCGTGTTATTGGACAACTACCTCAACGAAATCCAATCGGTTAACTTTTCAAACCTGCCTGTGCCTATTGTAGTAAATAGTGTAGGAATGTCCAACCAAAATCGCCTTTGGGTGTATGACGCTTCATTACAACAAGTAGGATTATACCATTTAACATCAACAGCCTTTTCTCCGATTGGGAATCCCGTTCAAGGAAATTGGAATTATTACCAATGTAGTTTTAATTCGTTGGATTGGATTGACGCCCAATACCACTGGAAAAGGATGACCATCTATGGACAGATTACTGATTTAGGAACGGTTCCAAAAAATATTCTTCAGCTCTTGGACAACCAAAAGGTACTTTATCTAGCAGAGGGCCAACTCTTCCTTAAATCGTTAGTCAACGGAAAAATCCACGCCCTTGAAATTGTTGAGAAATCGATCAAAAAAATATACTGTAACGAACAAATTTTGTCTATTTTTACCGACAAAGGAATTACAAACTATAAAATCACAATACCGTAATGCATATTGCTGTAGCTGGAAATATTGGTGCCGGAAAAACAAC
This sequence comes from Flavobacterium sp., assembly GCF_027484945.1. Taxonomy (GTDB): domain Bacteria; phylum Bacteroidota; class Bacteroidia; order Flavobacteriales; family Flavobacteriaceae; genus Flavobacterium. The sequence goes on along the minus strand of NZ_JAIXRZ010000021.1, from coordinate 30,344 downwards.
GTTAACTCGTTATTTAGCCAAACATTATAAATGGGAACCGCATTTTGAAGATGTCGTAGACAATCCTTATTTGGATGATTTTTACCATCAAATGGAACGTTGGTCGTTCAACCTTCAAATTTACTTCTTAAATAGTCGTTTTCGTCAAATTTTACAAATTCGAGAGAGTGGTAAAAAATTTATTCAAGACCGAACGATTTATGAAGATGCCCACATTTTTGCACCCAATTTGCACGCAATGGGATTAATGACCAATCGTGATTTTGAAAACTACAGTTCCCTTTTTGAATTGATGGAGTCATTGGTTAAAGCGCCCGATTTATTGATTTATTTGCGCAGTACTATCCCCAACTTGGTAAAACAAATCCACATGCGAGGTCGTGATTATGAAAATACGATTTCAATTGATTACCTCAGTCGTTTAAATGAGCGTTATGAAGCTTGGATTCAAAAATACGACAAAGGAAAACTGCTAATCATTGATGTAGACAACATTGATTTTGTGAATAATCCAGAAGATTTAGGTACGATTATCAACCGAATTGATGCTGAAATCAACGGATTGTTTTAGGCTTAACCCTAGTCTAGCTCTTTAATGCATAGCATCAAATAAAGACATTATTTTTACTGTATCGGTTGGTCGGTCAGTTTTGATAATCCTCGGAATTCCGGGTATTATATCAAAAAAATTGTCGTTGAAAAAATGTCCTTCCGCATATAAAAATACATTTTTAGCCAGCGTATTTGAGCTAACTTCCAGGAGAGTTTCACCTATAATTTTCACCTCCACCTTAGGCTTTTCAAGCTGCATTTCTTTTGGCTTTACAAAGTAATGGTAAGCTGTTGTTTTTTTATGATTGCTGTCAAACTCCATCAACAATACCGATTTTTCTTTTACAAATTTGGGTAATTCTGTAAATGAAATCGGCATAAGCATTGTGCTTTTTTCAATATCCAACGTACAATCTTTGGATGCACTCCAAAGTTCTACCCCAGAAAAATCAAACAATCGCACCGTGAGTTTTCCGGCTTTTTCCTCCAATGTATCCGTACTTCCCACGATCGAAAGTCCGGCTTCATTTTGTGTCACAGCCAAGAAAACAGGGGCAAAACTCTCTTTGATTTGGTAATGTGTTGCTTTCCAGTGGCCCAGATAATCCAACGAACTCCAGGAAGTTACTGGCCAACAATCGTTCAATTGCCAATATAGGGTTCCCATGCAATAAGGCTTTGCTAAGCGGTGGGCTTCAATGGCGATCTTGATTCCGCGTGCTTGCAATAGCTGCGAAACATAATGATATTTTTCAAAATCGGTAGGCACCCAAAAATCGCGTTGCATGTATTCATTAATAATGGCATAACCGGTAGGGTGCTTTTGATGGTGTCGAATGGATTTTGATTGCATCGATAAGGGTTCGCCATTTGAAAGGTACTCTAATGTGGGTAAAGATGGTATCCCTTGAAACCCATACTCGCTCATAAATCGACCCACTTTTTCATTATATTTTTCAAAGGGTTCCATTCCCCACCACACGCCCCAATAGTGTGAATCGCCTTGGGTAAGACTTTCTTTACGTCCCCAACCAATCGAGGGTGAAGATGGCCAATACCGATATTCATTTTTAGGCAATAATTGACGGAGTTTGTTGGGAATCAATTGATGAAACAAGCGCTGATAATCGTTCCAAATCTGGGCAGAATCAAGTGCCGAATAGTTGTATTTTTTTTGCCAACCCCAATTATGCCAACCCTCATCACTCTCATTGTTTCCGCACCATAAGGCAATCGATGGATGCTTTTGCAAACGTTTCACTTGGTCTTCAACTTCGTTTTCGATCGAATTTAAAAATGAGGCATCCCCAGGATATAACGCACAGGCAAACATAAAGTCTTGCCATACCATGATCCCTTTTTCATCACATGCTTGATAAAAAGCGTCATCGGCATAGATTCCTCCTCCCCAAACCCGCAGCATATTCTGATTGGAAAGACGCGCATTTTCAACCAAATTAATCCATTGGGCTTTCGTTACCCGCGGCACAAAACTATCGGGCGGAATTACATTGGATCCCTTCATGAATACAGGTTTTCCATTCAGCTTAAAGTAAAAGCTTTTCCCTTTCGCATCGGACTCTTGGACGAGTTCGATAGTACGAATACCGAGCGTTAATTCGCGTTGTTCTATTATTTTTCCATCTTGTTTCAGTTGAATAGGAAACGTATATAAATTAGGTTGCCCCAAACCGTTACACCACCAAAGTTTTGGGTTTTCAATGGTGATTGGCACCTCAACTTGGGTGTTTCCTTTTTTCAAATTGAGTATTTGACTTTGCGCATTAACAACCAATTCAACCGTCGTAAGTTGGCTATTTGTTAGAGCCACATGCACAATAAGTTCGGCCTTTTCTGGAGAAACCGAACGTTGTTCATGAAATACATGATCGATAAGCACCGCATCCCACAGTTGAAGTTTCACTGGCTTCCAAATTCCGCACGTTACGAGTCGCGGTCCCCAGTCCCAACCGAATTGATACGGAGCTTTACGGGCAAAAACACGATTATCATCGGGCAATTGGAAGGGTAACTTTTGCGCCAGAGCGTTTACCTTCGTAACTGCCGATTTAAACTGAATTTTTAACTGATTATGGGCTTTGACAAAAGGTTTGACATCTATTTTCCAGGTTCGGAACATATTGTCAGCTTCCAAAATAGTTTGACCATTTAAGGAAACATTAGCATAGGTATCTAATCCTTCAAAGATAAGTTCGATATGCTTTTTTTTGCGTTCGATATCGGTGAGGGAAAACTGAACTTCATAGGTCCAATCTTCATTTTCTATCCATTGCACCTCATTTTCATTAGATTCTAAAAAGGGATCGGGGATGCGCTGATTGGCAAGCAAATCGGTATGAACCGTTCCTGGAACCGTTGCCTTCATTTTTTCATTTTTACCCGACTGATAAAAAGTCCACGTTAAATTACTCAAGTCTTTTTGCAGTACTTGTGCGGGTAGTCCGATAGTCCAAAGGAAAAAAACAATAAGCCCTTTTCGCATTACAATTGTTGTTTTAAAGCTTTAATTTCTAAACCATTTGCTTTAATTCCGGTATCGGTAATTGCAGACGAATGGACAAAAGTAACTTGAGTTTGTTGAACAATACCAGCAACATTAGTCGATCGCAAGCCTCCACCCGGCATAATTGTGATACGCCCTTTGGCAGCTATTTGCATTGCTTTGAGTTCGTTGACACCTTCCACTACATTGGCCTTTGTTCCGGAGGTTAGAATCGTCGAAAAGCCGCAATCAATAACTTGTTCTAAAGCGGTATTCCAATCGACAACCCGATCAAAAGCGCGATGAAAAGTACACGGAATAGGATGAGCGAGCGCTACCAAGAGCCGATTTCGTTTTAGATCTATAGTTCCGTCCTCATGTAAAATACCGAACACCAATCCGTGCACGTGCAGCTTTTGTAGGTCGGCAATACTTTTTTTCATTGCTTCAAACTCATCATCAGTATACAAAAAGTCGCCTCCACGAGGACGCACCATGACATAGACCGGAACCATAACTTGTTTAAGTACATCGCGGACATCAGTTATATCGGGTGTGGTTCCTCCAACTTCAATTCCGGCGCATAATTCAATTCGATCGGCTCCTGCTTGTGCTGCGATGATTGCCGATTCGGTGTTAAAACAAGCGATTTCGAGTTGTGTCATGATTTTAAAAAATAATTGGCATCAATCAATCGGTTGCCTGATGCATCGTGTACCGCATAATTGAATCCACCTTGTACACAATAAGAACCGTAATTCCCTTGCTTATCAAGCGCAATAAATCCTACTTGAATATCTTTGAGATTTTTTTTACGGTTTTGTGTCAGTTTTACTATGCGCATTACCGCTTCTTCACAAGCTTTTTGGGGTGTTTTACCTTGACGCATGAGTTCGACCACCAAATGACAACCGGCAATTCGAATCACCTCTTCTCCATGACCGGTAGCAGTTGCTGCGCCAACTTCGTTATCAACATAGAGTCCAGCGCCAATAATAGGCGAATCTCCTACCCGTCCATGCATTTTGTAAGCCATCCCACTTGTGGTACATGCTCCCGACAAATTCCCTTGAGCATCCAAAGCAATCATTCCAATAGTATCGTGATTTTCGATATTCACTTTCGGTTGGTATTGGCTGGTTTTTAGCCATTCTTTCCATTCGTTTTCCGAAGCTTCTACCAACAAATTTTCTTTTTTAAATCCTTGAGATAACGCAAAATCTAAAGCACCTTGCCCGACCAACATCACATGCGGTGTTTTTTCCATTACTGCTCGAGCCACTGAAATCGGATGTTTAATATGTTCGAGGCAAGCAACAGAACCGATGTTTGCGTTTTCGTCCATTATACAGGCATCCAAGGTCACTTTCCCATCCCGATCGGGACGTCCACCATAACCCACACTTCGTTCATTGGGATCTCCTTCTGGAATGCGGACACCGGCTTCTACGGCATCGAGGGCGCGCCCTTTTTTAGACAAAATTTCCCAGGCTGCTGCATTGGCTTGTAAACCAAAATTCCAAGTCGACAAAACGATAGGCTTGGTTCCATCAGCATTGGATTGATTGGGTAATACTTCCGCTTTTGATGTCCAAGAACTAAGCGATAAACCTACGGTACCTAGCGCGGCCGATTTAATAAATTTTCTTCGGGTATTTTCCATATTATTCTACAATGATCTCATCTGCAAAGAGCCATGACCCATTTCCTGAGCCTGGAAAACCCTCCTGAATGATTCCGTTATTGATTGCTTTTATTTTTATAAAGCGCGCTTTTACTTTCTTCCCTTTCCAATCGATAGCACCTTTGGCTTCCCGAATTTCTTTTTGAGAAAACGATTGAAGCGTTTGAAAATGAATCCCGTCGGTTGAAATTTCAAACGTCACTTCTTTTGGATAATAAATCCAACTGGACGGACTCTCTAATGTTCCTAGATTGAGATGAGTGATGGGCTTTTTACTGCCTAAATCAAGTAGTGCTACGATGTCTTTTTCCCAAAACCCTAACCAATCACGGCCAAATTTTTGAACGTTTCCTTTCACCCCGTTAACCAAAGCAAAGCCACCACCTGCCCCATAGCGACTGTCGGGTTGATTTTGAAGGCTTACTAAACAACTGGTAGCTTTGTGAATGGTGAAAAGCTGATCACAAACTTTACTTTTTTGTTGACCTTCATCAAAATAAGCCGCTTTTACCATTTGTGATTGTTTTATCATCAGCGCATTTGAAAATGTTGGCGATTGTGTGGTAGGTTGACTCCCATCTAACGTATAATGGATTTTAGTTGGATTTTGGTTGGATTTCAAAACATACAACACGCCTTGTTCTCCACCTGGATTAGGCATTACCTCGGAAGTAACTTCAAAAACCGCTTTACTGAAATTTATTTTTTTTGACTCCCAATCTGGAAAATGTTGAATCACGCGATTAAAAAAATTGGTGTATTGTTTGGGCTGTGCCGTACCCCATAATACTTCAGAAAGTGCAGTCATTCGTGGAAAAATCATGTATTCAACTTGTTCAAATGTTGGAATATATTCAGTCCATACATTGGCTTGTGCTCCAAAGATAAATTGGGCTTCATCCGCAGTTAATTCAGTAGGAATAGGCTGATAACTATATACTTTTTCGAGTGGCGTATATCCTCCAATTGCTAGAGGCTCATTTTTGGGTTCACCCTGATAGTGATCAAAATAACAATGAGATCCTGGTGTCATTACTACAGGATGCCTTTGTTGAGCCGCTGCGATTCCTCCTTCTGTACCACGCCAGCTCATCACTGCAGCATTGGGCGCTAATCCTCCTTCAAGGATTTCATCCCATCCAATTATTTTTTTTCCTTTTGCATTGACAAATTTTTCAATCCGTTGAATAAAATAACTTTGGAGTTCATGTTCATCTTTCAAATTTAGATCTTTGATCCGTTTTTGGCAATTAAGGCATGCTTTCCATCGTGTTTTTGGACACTCATCTCCTCCTATATGGATATACTGTCCCGGAAATAAGTCCATCACCTCGGCAAGCACATCTTGTAAAAAGGCAAACGTTTCCTCTTTTGGACAAAACACATCTTCCAAAACGCCCCATTCTTTGGCTACTTCAAAAGGTCCTCCCGTACAAGAATATTGCGGATATGCGGCTAATGCGGCACGGGCATGACCCGGCATTTCAATTTCGGGTACTATTGTAATATGGTGAATACTAGCATAGGCTACAATTTCGCGAATATCGGCCTCGGTATAGGCTCCTCCATAGGGTTCGGAATCAAATTTTTGATCATTATAATGACCTAACATTGAACCCTTTCGCCAGGCCCCAACCGCTGTGAGATTAGGGTACTTTTTTATTGGAATACGCCACCCTTGATCATCGGTTAAATGCCAATGAAAAGTATTTAATTTATAAGCTGCGAGGTAGTCAATATATTTAAATAGTGCTTCTTTTGGAAAAAAATGGCGACTAACATCGAGATGCATGCCCCTCCATTTGAATTTTGGCACATCTTTAATCTGTCCACATGGAAATTGCAGCTGATTTTTTGGAACATTGAGCAATAACTGTGTCAGGGTTTGAAAACCGTATTGAACACCTGAGTAATCCGATGCTTTTAAATAAATCACCTTAGGATTTATTTCGATTTCATAAGCTTCAGCAGCCATTTTTGGTTCTATTTGAACTACAATAGAACCGTCTACAATCGTAGATTTGTTCGTAATGTAAATTGCTTTTTTTCGCGAACGGATTTCATTAATGAGAGCCCCTGCTTCGGCATCCATTTCCAGTGGAGCAACAATACTAATCGTCGTATCAACTGTGAAAAAATCGTCGTTAAATGCAACATAGGTGGGTTTTGGAATAAGTGGATATTCTTTTTGTGACCACACAAGAGTTGAGAGGGCTAATAGAAGTAATGTAATTTGTTTACGCATACTCATTTTATTTACGTAACGTAAATATATAAAAAAGGCACCGCTGTTGAGAACCTAAGTTTAAATTCAATTCCGAAAAATGAAAACTATTCAATACCCCAATTAAAGCCCAAAAAAAATCCCCACTATTGAAGTGGGGACTTATAGAAAATAATATCAAATTACTTGTGATTAGTATCGGAACAACATTCTTTGTCCTTACCGCCTCCAATAAATTTTCCAGTGGCATCATATTGCGATAAACATTTCGCTTTTTCTTCTGCTGAACATCCTAAAGAATCACACATTTGGGCACATTGATCTTTTGTCATAGAAGCACATTTGCTCATATCACATTTACCAATCATTTGTCCCTCACAAGCACTTTTACAGTTTTCTTTTGCAGCACACATTTCTTTTTTTGCACATGCTTTTTTATCGATCGTACTATGACCATCACTCAAGATTGGAGCAATTACCAAACCAACTAAACAAGTTAATTTAATTAAAATGTTCATAGAAGGACCCGAAGTATCTTTGAATGGATCACCAACCGTATCTCCGGTAACAGCAGCTTTGTGCGCATCAGAACCTTTGAAAGTCATTTCACCATTAATCATAACACCCGCTTCAAACGATTTTTTAGCATTATCCCATGCTCCTCCGGCATTGTTTTGGAAAATAGCCCAAAGCACACCCGAAACACAAACTCCTGCCATATAACCTCCTAAGGCTTCTGCACCCATTAACAATCCTAAAATAATGGGAGTGATAATCGTGATTGCTCCAGGCAACATCATTTCACGAAGCGCTGCTTTCGTTGAGATATCAACACATTTTCCGTATTCAGGTTTTCCAGTTCCTTCCATAATTCCTGGAATTTCGCGGAATTGACGACGTACTTCCTGAACCATATCCATCGCAGCTTTACCAACAGACTGCATAGCTAAAGCAGAGAAAATCACCGGAATCATACCTCCGATAAATAATGCCGCTAATACATCTGCCTTGAAAATATTGATACCATCGATACCCGTAAAAGTAACATAAGCAGCAAATAAAGCTAAAGCCGTTAAGGCAGCCGAAGCAATGGCAAATCCTTTACCTATAGCAGCTGTTGTGTTTCCTACAGAATCTAAAACGTCTGTACGTTGACGCACTTCTTTAGGCAATTCACTCATTTCAGCTACACCACCAGCATTGTCTGCGATAGGTCCGAAAGCATCAATAGCTAATTGCATTGCAGTAGTTGCCATCATTGCTGAAGCAGCAATAGCTACACCATAGAAACCTGCTAAGAAATAAGCACCCCATATAGCCGCAGCAAAAAGAATTACCGATCCAAAAGTTGATTTCATACCGGTTGCAAGACCCGCAATAATGTTGGTCGCTGCACCCGTTGAAGAATTTTGAACAATATTTAAAACTGGTTTTTTACCTAATGCCGTAAAGTATTCGGTAATTGCAGAGATTAATAAACCTACTGCTAAACCAACTAAAGTAGCATAAAATACATTGATGCGAGGAACATCTTTAACTCCTTCACCGAAGAAATTCATGTTGATAGTCGCGGGTAACATTTTGTCAATTAAAAACCAACAAGCAACCACCGTCAAGGCTAATGAAATATAGTTTCCTAAATTTAAAGCACCTTGAACTTCGGGTTCTTTAGCGTCATTGTTTTTGATTTTTACAAAGAACGTTCCTATGATTGAAGCTAAAATACCAATACCTGCAATTGCTAAAGGTAAAAGTATAGGCCCCATGTTTCCGAAAGCATCTGTAAATTGAGATCCTTTTGCCTCAGTCATATCTTTAATGATATAGTTACCCAATACCATAGAAGCAAGAACTGTTGCTACATACGATCCGAATAAATCGGCACCCATACCGGCAACATCACCTACATTATCACCCACGTTATCGGCAATTGTAGCAGGGTTTCTCGGATCATCTTCAGGGATACCTGCTTCAACTTTTCCAACTAAGTCAGCACCAACATCGGCTGCTTTTGTATAAATACCACCTCCAACACGAGCAAACAAAGCAATGGATTCTGCACCTAATGAAAATCCAGCTAAAGTTTCCAACACCATGGACATATTATCATAGAATGATTTTCCATCGGTGTTCATGAATTGGTGTAAGAATAGTAAAAAGAAAATACTCAATCCAAGAACAGCTAGACCCGCAACACCAAGTCCCATTACCGTACCGCCAGAAAACGATACCTTTAATGCTTGTGGTAAACTTGTTTTAGCAGCTTGTGTTGTACGTACATTTGATTTTGTAGCAATACGCATTCCAATATTTCCTGCTAGGGCTGAAAAGATTGCTCCAAAGATGAAAGCAACAACAATCATCCAATGCGATACTCCAGAAATTTGTGAAACGGCAAATAAAGCTACCGATGCGATAACAACGAAAATAGCTAAAATACGGTATTCTGCTTTTAAGAACGCCATAGCGCCCTCTTGAATACTCTTAGCGATTCCTTGCATACGCTCATCACCAGCATCTTGTTTGTTTATCCATGAGGCTTTGATCCCCATGAATATGAGTCCTAATACTGCCATTGCAATAGGCAGATAGATAAACATTTTCTCCATAAAAAGGTTAGTTAGTTATAAAATTTTAAATTTTAAAATCGTGCAAAAATAAAGAAAAATAAATTTTTAATCCTAAAACTTCCGTTTTTATTATGGGAGTTGTTTTAAAAATAAAAACCAAATTCGCCCTTTATCGTAAAATTACTTGTTCCAGGGGTATCGCGATAATTTCCACGCCAACAAGCATCAATTCGGAAAACCTTAAAAATATTTCCTATGCCGACACTGTATTCCCAATACGGTTGAGTGGGTGCTTTGTAGACTAAATTTGATGCGTTTAACAATTGATTTTGGGTTGAGAAATTTCCATAAACACCACGAACACCAACTATTTCGCGCCAATTTAATTTGCGCAATAACGGAATTCTAGAAAACAAACGTCCTTGGAAATTATGGTCCCATTGAAAGGTAACGTATTCGTCGGTCACAAACTCATAGAAATTCAAGTTACTAAACGTGTTTCCAATAATAAAATACGTTTGGTTTCCTGGCACAACACTCATCAACCCTAAAGGCACTTGACCAAAAGTTTTACCCATTTCGACCGTTACATTGGTACGTCCTAATGGACCGATTACAAATGGTTGTTTATAATACAACTGGAGCTTGGTATAATCAAAATCACTATTCAAAAGGCCTTTAAAACCTTGACTTACCTTAACAAATAAGCGGCTGTACGGATTATCAACTGCTAGACGTTCTACGCCATACCCTACTGCCTTTTTACCAGGGGTATATTCCGTTTGAAAATATACTTCTGACTGCCGTAAATCACCCCGTGTTTGTATGCGAGCACTATCGGTAAAATAATCCATTGTAAACAAATCACGGGAAGCCGATTCTAAGGTTCGGAATGAAAAACCCGTTTCAAACACGACATTTTTCAAAGGTTCTATTTCAACTGAAACCGAGGTTAAATTAATATTCGACAATTTGCCATTGGTTCCCGACATGAAAATTCCGGAGGAGGCAAAACTTCTCCCTAACACATCGTTTGTTGTGGTTAAACTTGCACCAATTTGTTCGATATCCCTTCGATTTCCTCCCGAAATAATCAGACGGTTTTTGGTGTTTACCATCCATTTTCCAGATATTCCGTATTTAAACTTATAATCATCAAAACCGAATGCTGTATATCCTTGAATACGCCATTTGTCGTTGGGGCCAAAATACGTTCGTCCTCCAGTACGCAATCGAATTCCCTCTACAACATTATATCCAAATGTGGAAAAAATGGGACCATAATCAAAATTCCCTTTCTGAATGTAGCCACTGGCCAAAATGGTAACCAGATTGTACATTTTCTTGAACTTTTTAACCGTTTTTAAAGTGTCGAGCATTTTGTAAACGCCCACCTCATCTTTGTTGAGTTTCTCAAAACGGTTTTGCTCCCAAAATTCTTCATTACGGGTATAAACAGCGTTGTCTATAAAATTGACTTCATCCCGGTAAAACTTATCGGGTTTCGGTTGGTTGAACTTATGATTTCGAAACAAGCTCGTACGTTTTCCATATACCCCTTTAGCTTCATCTTTCTTTGATAATGAAAAATCTGACATCATGTAATCTCGTGTCAAGAGAAAAACAGAGTCGTTTACCACATCAAACTCCTGTTCGATATAAATATCTTTAACCCAGTTAATATTGGCACTCTTTGAGACGGCCATATTAATTGTTTTTATTGCAAATGTGGAATCATTGACCCAAAAATCGCCTTTAAACGTCAATTCATTTTTACGTCGGGGGTAAAATACAATATTATAACACCATTTATTATCAACATAAGCACTGTCGCGGAGCACATAATTATAGACATCGATACCTGTCGTAGAAATTGGACTTGTAAAACTCTTATCAAAAAAAGTGAGGTGATTATTATAGATATTGTAATCATTATACAAGTCTTTAATAAACGTATTTACACCATCACCATTACTTAAACCCGAGTTTTTATTTCCCTTTAAGATTTCTTTTTTCTTACCCAGTTTGTTATCGCCATAGACTTCATAAAGGGACTCATTGATAAAAATTGGCAAATACGTTTTTCCCGTAACCGAAGAAGTATCTATTTTATCAAAAATAAATTCCATGCCTTTAAAAACTTTACTTTTCATAAAGTTACTGTCGATCGAATTCAAATCAAACTCAACCTTTTCATACTTGTCATACGCATATTGATCAAAAAGGCGCAGGCCGTTTTTACGTTTACGTTCCCATATTTTTCGTAGTATCCGCAGTGCGGGATTATTTTTTTTAGAGGTTTTTCCCGTGTAAATCACTACTTCTTGAAGTACTTGTTCTTCATTTAAGACCACCTTAAGATTGTAGATTACAGGCTTTTCTAGTTCGACATCTTTGGATGTATAGCCCATAAATGCAACAACGATAACCGTATGGTTTTTTTTAGATTCTATGTAAAACTTACCATTTTCATCACAAACAACTCCTTCATTTGAGCCTTTAAAAACAACATTCGCAAAGGGTATGGGTTGATTTTTTTTATCGATTACTATACCACTAACTTTAGTCTGCGCAGAAGAAAATAGCGTAAAAAATAAGGCAATATGTAGTAGAATTTGATTTTTTTTCATGCGGTTTTAATCAACTAAAAAAGCCATTCCGAGAATTCAGGGAATGGCTTCAAATATAAAAGAATATCCTTACTTATACATTACTTTTTTTACTGCTTTTACAACATCACTTGCATTGGGCAACCACTCTTTTAATAGTGTTGGCGAATACGGAGCAGGAGTATCAGCTGTAGTAATTCGTTGAATAGGAGCGTCTAAATAATCAAATGCACGTTCTTGGACCATATATGTAATTTCAGAGGCCACACTCGCAAACGGCCATGCTTCCTCTAAAACCACTAAACGATTTGTTTTCTTAACCGAATTAATAATTGCATCATAATCCATTGGTCGCACAGTACGCAAATCAATTATTTCACATGAAATACCTTCTTTAGCCAATTCATCAGCAGCAATAAACGCTTCTTTAATGATTTTACCAAAAGAAACGAGTGTTACGTGCGATCCTTCTCGTTTAACATCGGCCACACCAATTGGAATAATATATTCTCCTTCGGGCACTTCCCCTTTGTCTCCATACATTTGTTCTGATTCCATGAAAATAACCGGATCATTATCGCGGATAGCCGCTTTTAATAATCCTTTGGCATCATACGGATTTGAGGGAACAATTACTTTCAATCCTGGACAGTTGGCATACCAATTTTCAAAAGCTTGAGAATGCGTGGCAGCCAATTGACCTGCCGAAGCCGTTGGCCCACGAAACACAATAGGCATTGGGAATTGGCCAGCAGACATTTGTCGCATTTTTGCTGCATTATTGATAATTTGGTCTATACCTACTAAGGAGAAATTGAATGTCATAAATTCTACAATAGGTCGGCAACCATTCATTGCAGAACCAACAGCAATACCCGCAAAACCTAATTCAGCAATAGGTGTATCAATAACACGTTTGGGTCCAAATTCATCCAACATTCCCTTGGAGGCTTTGTAGGCACCATTATATTCGGCTACCTCTTCACCCATCAAATATACGGACGCGTCGCGACGCATTTCTTCACTCATCGCTTCGGCTATCGCTTCTCTAAATTGAATCGTTCTCATATCGAATAGTTCGTTATTCTGTTTTGATTGGCAAAAATAAGAATTCTCGACGATTAAAATATTCTCTTATACGATTTTATAATTCCTTTTTTTACGAAATCGATATAATTGAAGTTTAAAGGTTACTTCAAGCCGATTTATTGCACTATTTTTCAGAAAAAAATCACTTAACTTAGGTGTTTTTGCGTTAATTTTTTTGAAAGTTTAAAACTAAAATACAACACAATCAAGATTCTTTAATGAAATCGATTGAAATCTAAAAAAATAGTATGCGCGCATATAAATGTTAGAAATATATTTTTTACTTTTACGTCGAAAAAATTTAAACCCCTCAAAATCATATGAAAATATTAGTTTGCATCAGCCATGTGCCTGATACTACTTCAAAAATCAACTTCGTAAACGGGGACACGGAGTTTGACACCAACGGTGTTCAATATGTAATAAATCCTAATGATGAGTTTGGACTTACCCGTGCCATTTGGTTTCAAGAGCAACAAGGTGCAAAAGTAACCGTTGTAAACGTGGGAGGACCCGATGCCGAGGCAACATTACGCAAAGCGCTCGCTATAGGGGCTGATGATGCAATCCGCATTAATGCGATTCCTACCGATGGTTTTTTTGTAGCTAAACAATTGGCCGAAGTTGTAAAAAACGGAAATTATGATTTAGTTATTTGTGGAAAAGAGTCATTAGACTACAACGGCGGAATGGTTCCTGGTATGTTAGCGGGTTTAGTCAACTATAATTTTGTGAATTCTTGCACAGAAATTACGGTAACGGGATCTGATGTAAAAGCAGCACGCGAAATTGATGGCGGTAAGGAAATTATCGCTTCCTCTCTTCCTATGGTTGTTGGGGGACAAAAAGGAATAGTAGAAGAAAAAGATTTACGCATTCCTAATATGCGTGGAATTATGACCGCGCGTACCAAACCACTTACTGTAGTAGAACCGATAACCGCTGATGCAAAAACAAAAGCTGTGAAATTTGAAAAACCAGCACCAAAATCAGCCGTAAAAATGGTGGCTTCAGAAAATCTTGACGAATTAATCAATTTATTACACAACGAAGCAAAAGTTATTTAAGCTTCCTAAAATAAACGACTATGTCAGTACTTATATATGCCGAATATGCAGACGGCAAATTCAAAAAAGTAGCTTTAGAATTGGCATCCTATGCCAAAGCTGTTGCGGATAGTATGGGAACCCAAGTAACCGCGGTAACTATTAATGCAGGGGACACTGCTGAACTAGGAAAATATGGCGTATCTAAAGTTGTAAAGGTTACCAACAACCAATTAGCCAACTTCAATGCAAGAGCTTATGCAGATGTAGTGCAACAAGTAGCTCTAAAAGAAGCGGCAAAATTAATCATTTTGTCTTCCACAACCGATAGTTTATATTTAGCTCCTATGGCAGCTGTAGGTTTAGAAGCGGGCATGGCCTCCAATGTTGTAGGCTTACCCTCAACCACTGCTCCTTTTCAAGTGAAACGCAGTGTATTTTCGCAAAAAGCATTCACTATTACAGAAATGACAACCGCTGTAAAAGTGTTGTGTATTTCTAAAAACTCGTTTGGTTTAATTGAAAACAACACGACAACAGTTACAGAAGATTTTGCACCAAATTTAAACGAAACCAACTTTGCGGTAAACGTTGAATCTATCGAAAAAGCCAACGGTAAAGTTTCTATTGCAGATGCAGATATTGTTGTATCGGGTGGTCGCGGATTAAAAGGTCCCGAAAACTGGCACTTATTAGAAGATCTAGCAACTACTTTGGGTGCGGCTACAGCGTGTTCAAAACCTGTATCGGATATTGGGTGGAGACCGCATAGTGAACACGTTGGACAAACAGGGAAACCGGTTGCTTCAAATTTGTATATCGCCATCGGAATATCGGGTGCGATTCAACACATTGCAGGAATTAACGCTTCCAAAGTAAAAGTGGTAATCAATACCGACCCAGAAGCACCTTTCTTTAAAGTAGCCGATTACGGAATCGTTGGTGATGCCCTAGAAATTATGCCGCGTTTAACTCAAAAACTAAAAGAATTCAAAGCACAAAATAGCTAGCGAATCCTTAAAATAGCATCTAAATACTTTAAGCCGTTTGAGTAAATAACAAACGGCTTATTTTTTTAAAATATAAGCAAATCTTTTTGTTATTTTGCAGTACATATTGTTGCATCTATCTTCAATTGTATTTTGGGTAACCGATTTCTCTAAAACGATAGTGCGAATAGAATAAAGGTAAATCAAGCAATAGTGATCATCGGTATTACGGTTTTAAAGTCGTAATGATTTAAGTGAATTATGAGTTTAGTTAAACTGAATATTAAAGGTATTTCATATAGTCAGACCCAAAACGGCGCCTATGCACTGATCTTAAATGAGGTGGATGGCGAACGAAAACTTCCTATTGTTATTGGTGCGTTTGAAGCCCAATCGATTGCTATTGCGCTTGAAAAAGAAATCAAACCTCCCCGTCCATTGACACACGACTTATTCAAGAGCTTTGCCGATCGTTTTGATATCGTGGTTAAACAAGTAATTATTCATAAACTCGTTGATGGTGTGTTTTTCTCAAGTATTATTTGTGAACGGGATAAAATTGAAGAAATAATCGATGCGCGAACTTCGGATGCTATTGCGCTAGCGCTGCGTTTTCAAGCTCCGATTTTTACGTATAAAAATATTTTGGATAAAGCGGGGATTTACTTAAATCCAACGAGTAATGAAGGAGAACAAACGGACGGCGTACTTTCTGAACCTGAAACTTTTGGAGATTCTAATGAATCGACCCCAACGGCAGGTAGCGGTTTCAACACCTACAGTTTATCCGAACTAAATGACCTATTGGAAGCGGCAGTTCAAGACGAAGATTACGAAAAAGCAGCGCGTATCCGTGACGAAATATCCAAACGTGAATCTTAAAAATAGTCCAAAGTGAAACAGTACCATGACCTCGTTAAACACGTTTTAGAACACGGCGTACAAAAAGGCGACCGCACCGGAACCGGAACTAAAAGTATATTCGGATACCAAATGCGATTTGACCTCAGTGAAGGTTTTCCAATGGTTACCACTAAAAAACTCCATTTAAAATCCATCATCTATGAATTGTTATGGTTTTTGAGAGGAGAAACTAACATTGGCTATTTACAAGAAAACGGAGTGCGTATTTGGGATGAATGGGCTGATGAAAACGGCGATTTGGGTCCGGTATATGGCCACCAATGGCGTAATTGGGACAGCAAAAACATTGATCAAATAGCCGAATTGATTACCACTTTAAAGCAAAACCCAAACAGTCGTCGTATGTTGATTTCTGCTTGGAATCCTTCTGTTTTACCCGATACTTCAGTTTCATTTGCAGAAAATGTGTCCAACGGAAAAGCAGCACTCCCCCCCTGCCATGCCTTTTTTCAATTTTATGTTGCCGAAGGAAAATTATCCTGTCAATTGTACCAGCGCAGTGCCGATATCTTTTTGGGTGTTCCTTTTAACATTGCTTCCTATGCGTTATTAACGATGATGATTGCACAAGTATGCGATTTACAACCGGGTGATTTTATTCACACCTTTGGTGATGCGCACATTTACAACAACCACTTTGAACAACTGGAATTGCAATTGAGTCGGGAGCCACGCCCCTTACCCACGATGAAAATCAATCCGAATGTGAAAGACATTTTCGCCTTTGAATTTGAAGACTTCACCTTGGAAGGCTATGATCCGCATCCGCATATCAAAGGAGTAGTAGCGGTTTAGTTTCATAAAAAAATCCGCCTAAACTAGACGGATTTCAAAACAAACCAACCAAAATTTACACTTCAAAAAAACTGCGATCAGCATTGAAAAGCATTTTTCGGTAACGCAAGTGAAAGGAACTACTAAATACCTTTTCACTTATAACTTCAACAAAACCACTTTTGAAAAATTGTGCGTTCTTTAAATTTGTACCAGAAATAGCCAATTAAAATATAGAAAACGTATTCCTATTTTCATTTAAAGATTGCTTTTACAAAGTAACGGTATAATACTCATTATTTTAGAACGTTAAAAACGATTTATTATTTTCATAATTGTAAGGTTTATTTAAAATTGGATTCCTATTTTTTTTACCCTTTTTATAAAAAATAAAATCAAGAAAACGTTTTCTTATTTTGAAATAGTGAATTTAAATTTTCATGTTGGCCGGAATTATTCGTACAACAAACGCCAAAATTGTATTAAAATCGGCTTTAAAATCCATTTTATCAAGTTCAATTTCTAGAAACACTGTATTTTTACGGCGCAAATTAGCAACTCATGATTACATTAATTGCAGCCGCAGCTGAAAACAATGCTTTGGGCAAAGACAACCAATTGTTATGGCACCTTCCGGATGATTTTAAGCGATTCAAATCCCTTACTACCGGAAACTATATCATCATGGGCCGCAAAACCTTTGAAAGTTTTCCGAAACCATTGCCCAACCGAACACACATAATTATCACAAGGCAATTAGATTATGCTTATGAAGGATGTATTGTTGTGCACTCGTTGGAAGAAGCTTTAGCGCTTTGTCTACCAACGGAAGAAAATTTTGTCATTGGGGGTGCAGAAATCTATCATCAGGCATTGCCGTTTGCCAATAAAGTCGAACTCACCCGTGTGCACGCCTCTTTTGAAGCCGATGCTTTTTTCCCAGAAATTGACAATTCACATTGGAATTGTGTTTATGAAGAGCTCCATCCAACGGATGAGAAACACAAGTACAGTTTTACATTTCAAACATTCCTCAAAAGATAATCCCCTAAATTCCCCTCATCAAGTCGATTTATTCGCTACCTTTGCGCCACTAAAAATGGCTAAAAAAATGGCTAAAAATGTAACTCCATACAAAGATTCCAATTTGAGTAAAAAAGAACAAGTTACTCAAATGTTTGACACGATTTCTGGAAACTATGACGGATTAAATCGTGTAATTTCATTTGGAATCGATGTGAAATGGCGTAAAAAAGTACTGCAATTGGTTAAAGCTACCCAACCGGAAACGATTCTTGATATAGCCACAGGAACCGGTGATTTGGCGATTCTTATGGCACAAACCAACGCATCAAAAATTGTGGGACTTGATATTTCTTCAGGGATGTTGGAAGTAGGCAAGAAAAAAATCAAAGAGCAAAACCTAGAATCAATTATTGAGATGGTTTTAGGCGATTCAGAACAAATGCCTTTTTCCGACAACTATTTTGATGCCATTACCGTTTCGTTCGGAATTCGTAATTTTGAAACCTTAGCTAAAGGTTTAGCTGAAATCCATCGTGTTTTAAAACCCGGTGGGATTTTTGTGATATTAGAAACATCGGTTCCAGTAAAAACGCCCTACAAACAAGGATACCGTTTTTACACTTCTACGATCCTACCCTTAATTGGCAAACTGTTCTCTAAAGACCGCGTTGCCTATGGTTATTTATCTGAATCGGCCGCTGTTTTCCCGTATGGTGAACAATTGAACAATATTTTACGTAAAATTGGGTTTATAGACGTGAAAGCCATGCCGCAAACATTTGGGGTCGCTACGATCTATTCGGCATCTAAATAAACTATGAAAAAAAGTATCCTTTTAATTTTAATCCTATCCCTTGAGCTTCAAGCCCAAACGAAAGGGTTATTTGCTAAAGATCCGATCATACATTTGGAAAATTTTGACAAACAGCGTGTACATTGGGGATATTTTTTAGGATTTAATAGTTTTGATTTTAAAATCGATTACCTCAACCCTCCAACAACAGACATTTCGGTTTCGGGTACTACTGGATTCAACGTAGGTTTAGTGGGTAATTTACGTTTGCATGAATATTTAGATTTGCGGTTTGAACCCGGATTGTACTATACCCAACGGAATCTAACCTATGCTGGATTTTCGCGAATTTCAGATGCATTGCGCGAAGTGCGTTCAACCTATATTTCTTTTCCATTATTATTGAAGTTTTCTTCAAAACGTGTCGGTAATGTGCGCCCCTATTTAGTTGGAGGATTAGATGCAACACTTAATTTATCTAGCAACTCAAAATCGCTAGACGATAATTACCAGCAACGTTTTCGAGTAAAACCTTGGACCAATAATTATGAATTGGGGTTTGGTATTGATATTTACTTGGAATATTTCAAATTTTCACCTTCAATACGGGGAATTTTTGGAATGAATGACGAGTTGATTCGCGACAATAATCCCGACAGTCCGTGGACAGGAAACATCTCGAGTATGAAAACGCGGGGTTTTTTGGTAAATTTTACGTTTCATTAATTCCCACGGCGGAATTCACTTAATAGAATCGCGGTTGCACTAGCCACATTTAAGCTTTCCGTTTCTTGTTGAGTGCCAAAACGAGGAATTGCTAATCGTTGTGTTAAATGCTTTTCAATTTCGGGACGAATCCCATTGGCTTCATTGCCCATCACCACTATTGCTTGAAGCGGCAATGTACTTTGATACACATTTGCACCATTCATAAAAGTTCCTAAAACGGGTAATGAAGATTTTGCTAAAAACGACTCCAAATCAACATAACTTACATTAACGCGCTTAAGCGATCCCATAGTTGCCTGAACCACCTTTGGGTTGTAACAATCTGCAGATTGTAAACTACACACCAATTGTGTAACGCCAAACCAATCACACAAACGAATAATTGTCCCTAAATTTCCTGGGTCGCGAACCTCATCTAAAGCTACAATTAGTCCTTCATAATTGGGAATCTTTTGTGGAGCAATTTTGAAAACGGCCAAACAATTATTGGGCGAAGTTAAAGCCGACATTTTTTTTAGTTCAGCTGAAGTAATAAACGTTGGCTCTACTGTGCCTATTGCACCAAATAGGGATTCGGTTTGGTATAATCCTTGCAGTTCAAAATCAGATTGCAGCAATTCATCAATAACCTTGAAACCTTCGGCGATAAAGAGTCCGTATTGATCACGGTACTTTTTTTGTTGCAACGAAGCAATTAACTTGATTTGGTTTTTGCTAACCATAAAAATACGTTACTTTTGAATTTATATTTTGAACTTTTGCGAAAACACCTCACAAAAATATCATTATTTCTTGGAATCGTATTGCTATTTGCTGCCTGTACGATTACAAAACGTGTTCCAGAACAAAAGCGGCTATTGATTCGCAACGAAATTACTTTGAATGAAAAACCGACGCGTGATGAAAATGTGTTTTTTCAATTGTATCAAAAACCCAATTCGTCAATTTTAGGGTATCGCCTGCGGCTGCAACTCTATAACTTAGCCCGTCAACAAGCCGATTCGGCCTACAACCAATGGTTAGATCGAAAACCCAACCGAAGAAAACGATTAAACTCGCTCCTTTCTGCGAAACAAGTGGAACGATTAGGTCAATCATTTGCGGTTTCGGGATTGAGTAATTTTTTAATGAAAACGGGGGAAGCGCCTTCCGTTTTTGATTCAATAGCGGTTCGAAAATCAATTAAGCGTTTAAATTCATACTACTACAACAAAGGATATTTTGACGTCGCTACAACGGCAACGCGTGACACGAGTGTTCCAAAGCGAATCGGTATAAAATACGCGGTTAAATTAAATTCACCTTATCAAATAGATAGCTTAAAAACCCTAATTACGAGTCCGATGCTCGATTCTTTGTATCGTATTCATGCTGATCGGTCACAAATAAAGACAGGAAAACAATACGATACCGAAATTTTGAATGCGGAACGCGACCGTATTACAGCGGATTTTAGAAATAATGGCGCTTATCTATTCCAACAAAATTACATACGCTATAGTTTAGATACTATTGGTACTAATAAAAAAGTAAATGTAAATTTAGTCATCAAAGATTATTCATACAGGGAAAATGATTCGACAAAAACAGCACCTTTCCGTTTGTATAAAATCAATAAAGTAGCTATTTACACCGATCAAACTACGAGTAAAAATGAATTTAAAATACAAGATAGTGTCGCCTATAAAGATTTTGTACTTTACAGTGAAAAAAAATTAAAATACCGCCCGAAAGCGATTACCGACGCGGTATTTATTACCAAAGGGAGTTATTTCTCTGATAACAACACAACCCTGACCACAAAATACCTGAGCAATCTTAGGGTATTTAAATATCCAACCATTCAATATGTCCCTGATCCGAAAGACAAAGGAGGATTAATCGCGAATATCTTTTTAACGCCACGAAAGAAATATACTTTTGGAGCTGCAGCAGATTTTACGCATTCCAACATTCAGGATTTTGGTATTGCTGGAAACACATCCTTACGGATTAGCAATGTATTCAATGGTGCCGAAACCTTTGAAGTAGGATTTCGAGGCAATGTGGGTTCGTCTCGCCAATTAGCGAATCCAAATAATACTTTTTTTAACATTTCTGAAATTGGTTTGGATGCAAAACTTAATTTTCCGCGTTTATTTTTTCCATTCAATACTGATAAAATCTTTCCAAAAACGATGTTACCTACAACCAGTATTACCTTTGGTTTTGCCAAACAACGCAATATTGGTTTAGACAAACAAAACTTTACAGGTGCATTTACTTATAATTGGATTCCCCGAAAAAATCAAACCTTCCGTTTAGACCTATTCAATATTCAATTTGTAAAGAATTTGAACATCAGCAACTATTTTAATGTCTATAAATCGTCCTACGATGCCTTAAATAACTTGGCCCTATTTTATGATGCCGATACTAATTTTCCGGAGTTTTTTGCAGATGGAAAACTAACAATCGATTCGGGAACAAATGGATTTATTAATGCTGCACTTAGCTCAAATCCGTCGATCACACCCTCAACAAACGATTTGAAAACCATCCGTAGTATTGAAGAACGGCGAAAACGATTAACCGAAAATAACTTAATTTTTGCATCTAATATTTCCTATTCAAAATCAACTAGTCGTGGTGTAAACGATAATAACTTTTATTCGATTCGCACCAAATTTGAGTCCGCAGGAAATTTACTATCTCTATTTGCAAGGGCTTCAAAACAATTGGAAAATCAATCGGGAGCCAATACTTTTTTTGAAGTGGAATTCTCACAATATTTAAAAGGTGAAATTGAATTTATACGGCACTGGACCCTACATGGAAAAAGTTCAATCGCTTTCCGTTCTTTTGCAGGTTTGGCAGTTCCTTATGGAAATTCAAACACCATTCCATTTTCACGGAGTTATTTTTCTGGGGGCTCAAACGATAACCGTGCATGGCAACCCTATAGCCTCGGTCCAGGGAGTAGCGGTGGTATAAATGATTTTAACGAGGCCAATATGAAGATTGCTTTAAATGCAGAGTACCGTTGTAATTTGTTTGGCAAATTTAATGGCGCTGTTTTCGTAGATGCCGGAAATATATGGAATGTATTTGATGCCGTAGAACAGCAATCATACCAATTTAAAGGATGGAAATCGATACAAGAATTGGCGGTAGGTACCGGAATGGGTTTGCGTTACGACCAAGGATTATTTGTAGTGCGATTTGACATTGGTTTCAAAACCTACAACCCTTCTGAACAAATAGAAAATAAATGGCTGAGATCGATTAACTTAGCGGAATCCGTTCTAAATATTGGGATAAATTATCCGTTCTAATTTTTTTATTTTTACTTTTGTAGTCCTAACAAAAAATACAACTACATCATGGCACACAACATTAAGCCCGGGGTAGCCACCGGAGATGAAGTTCAACAAATTTTTGCTTACGCTAAAGAAAAAGGATTTGCATTACCTGCCGTTAATGTAGTAGGATCCAGCACTATAAATGGTACTTTAGAGACTGCAGCCAAACTCAAAGCACCTGTAATTATTCAGTTTTCCAATGGGGGTGCACAATTTAATGCAGGCAAAGGGTTGTCGAATGCTGGTGAACAAGCTGCTATCTTAGGTGCGGTTGCTGGTGCAAAACATATTCATACATTGGCTGAAGCTTATGGAGCTACGGTCATTTTACATACCGATCACTGCGCAAAAAAACTATTGCCATGGATTGATGGCTTGTTGGATGCTTCTGAAGAGCATTTTGCTACCACAGGAAAACCATTATTTTCCTCGCATATGATCGATTTATCAGAGGAGCCATTGCAGGAGAACATTGCCATTTGCAAAGAGTATTTAGCGCGAATGAGTAAAATGGGCATGACTCTTGAAATTGAATTGGGAATTACGGGTGGTGAAGAAGATGGTGTTGATAATTCGGATGTCGATAGTTCAAAATTATATACGCAACCATCAGAAGTTGCCTATGCCTATGAAGAATTGATGACTGTTAGTCCGCGCTTTACAATTGCTGCTGCATTTGGAAACGTTCATGGTGTTTACAAACCCGGCAATGTTAAACTGACGCCGAAGATTCTTAAAAATTCACAAGATTTCGTTCAAGAAAAATTCAACACCGATAACAATCCCGTTGATTTTGTCTTTCATGGTGGATCGGGTTCAACCCTTGAAGAAATTCGCGAAGCGATTTCCTATGGTGTTATTAAAATGAATATTGATACCGATTTACAGTTTGCTTTTACAGCGGGCATCCGCGATTATATGACATCAAAAATTGATTATTTAAAAACACAAATTGGAAGCCCAGAAGGAATTGATTCTCCAAATAAGAAACATTACGATCCCCGTAAATGGGTTCGTGAGGGCGAAATTACCTTCATCAGCCGATTGGAACAGGCATTTGCCGATTTGAATAATGTAAATACTTTATAAATTTTATTTTTTGAATTATTATTGATAGTTCATTCTTTATAAATCAATAAATATGGCTTGGTTTAAACGTACAGAAAAAGGAATTAAAACCGCTACGGAAGAGAAAAAAGATGTTCCGAAAGGCTTGTGGTATAAATCTCCAACAGGTAAGATAGTCGATGCTGACGAATTAGAGCGCAACCTATGGGTAAGCCCTGAGGATGATTTTCATGTACGCATTGGCAGCAAAGAATATTTTGAAATTCTTTTTGACAACAATGAATTTAAAGAATTGGACGCTAAAATGACTTCCAAAGACCCGTTGGATTTTGTTGACACAAAGAAATACTCAGATCGTTTAAAGGAAGTTATGGATAAAACCAAACTTAAAGATGCTGTGCGAACGGCTGTTGGTAAATCCAAAGGAAAAGATCTTGTGGTTTGTTGTATGGATTTTGCATTTATTGGAGGATCTATGGGGGCGGTTGTTGGTGAAAAAATTGCACGAGGGATCGATTATTCGATACAGCATAAGATTCCTTTTTTAATGATTTCTAAATCAGGGGGAGCCCGTATGATGGAAGCGGCTTATTCATTAATGCAATTAGCTAAAACTTCGGCAAAATTGGCCCAACTAGCCGACGCAAAAATCCCTTATATTTCTTTATGTACTGATCCAACTACCGGGGGTACCACTGCATCGTATGCGATGTTGGGTGATATTAATATTTCTGAACCGGGTGCTTTAATTGGATTCGCGGGGCCCCGAGTGGTTCGCGATACCACTGGAAAAGATTTACCCGAAGGTTTTCAAACGGCAGAATTTGTTTTAGATCACGGATTTTTGGACTTTATAGCCCACCGAAAAGAATTAAAAAACAAAGTGAATTTGTATTTGGATTTGATTTTGAATCAAGACATTCGATAAAAAAAGATGTTCTAAAGCACGATATTTCATCGTGCTTTTTTTGTCACTACAATTATAATCCGCTACGGATCGCTTCTACTGGATCCAATTTGGAAGCGGTAATTGCGGGTAAAATTCCTGAGACAATTCCAATTGCAATTGCTAGAACAGAACCCAAAACAATGTTTGAAAAACTTAAGATGAATTCGAAATCCAACATTGAAGTCAATAGTAAAGTCAGCAGCCAAACAAATAAAATACCAACCAATCCGCCAAATAAACATAGAATAATGGCTTCAAATAAAAATTGAAATAAGATCATCCTGTTTTTGGCTCCTAACGATTTTTGAATACCGATTAAATTGGTTCGCTCTTTTACAGAAACAAACATAATATTAGCAACCCCAAACCCGCCTACTAGTAATGAGAAGCCTGCTATAATCCATCCTCCAATATTCATAGTATGAATTATTCCATCGATTAAATCGGTAAAACCAGAAAACACATTGATAAAGAAATTGTCTGCTTCAGCTACTTTCATCCCGCGATAATTTCGCAATTTCTGGGATAGATCTGCTTTAAATGCCTGCATATCTATTCCTTTTTTAGGTTTAATTACAATAATGGGCGTTTGCGATTTGTTTTCACCTATCGCACGGCGAATAAAGTTAACCGGAATAATAGCCGATGTGTCGTCATTTCCAAACATTCCATCCCCTTTTTTCTTTAACACTCCTACTACTGTAAACCGTTGACCATACAAGCGCACTTGCTTTCCAATGGGGTCCAATTCCCCAAACAACCCTTCAGCCAATTCGGCTCCAATAACTACAACCGCTGCTCCAGAATTGGATTCCGATTCATTAAAAAACCGTCCTTCTGTAAACTCATAACCTTGAATATTGATAAACGTATGGGTTACAGGAACAATATTTACATTCGTCATGGTTTTGGATTCGTACTTCATATTTTCCCACTTCAGAAAAATTTGATACGACATCTCCTCTGAATCGGGAAGATTATCGCGCAAATACTCAAACTCTGCATAGGTTACATTGGGAAATTGTTCCCGTTTCCATGCTGGGATTTCTGAGGGACCAAACGTATCATTGAATAAATAAATGGTGTTTTTATCTAAACTGCTTAATTCTTTTTTTATTTTGAGATCGAGGGAGTCCACTGCAGCCAAAACGGCAATGATTGAAAAAATACCAATTGTTACACCCAACAATGAAAGAAACGTACGCAACTTATTATTTCGCAAAGCATTAACTGCAAATGCGAAACTTTCTTTTACTAATCGCAGGTATAACAACATAGTTTAAAATATAAACAAAGATACATATTTGTAAGGTGTAAGCTCGAATTGTTACAATGCTAATTTCATATTTTTTTTAAAAAAATAGTTAGTGTACTCCGCTTAAAATGACCTATTTTTGCAACTTAATCCAACAACAACACAATGACGACTACAAAACCCATACAGTCGGCCCTGATTTCGGTTTTTTCGAAAGACGGACTCGAACCGATCGTACGTAAACTTCACGATTTAAAGGTTACCATTTACTCCACAGGTGGCACCGAAGATTTTATTAGAAATTTAGGAATTCCCGTTGTTCCGGTTGAAGAAGTAACCGAATATCCTTCAATTTTAGGAGGGCGAGTAAAAACCTTACATCCTAAAATTTTTGGTGGCATATTGAACCGTCAAGATAATGCTTCCGATAGTGCACAAATGACCGAATACCAGATTCCTCAAATAGATTTGGTTATTGTAGATTTATATCCGTTTGAAAAGACCGTTGCCTCGGGTGCTTCTGAAATTGATAGTATTGAAAAAATTGACATTGGGGGAATTTCTTTAATTCGTGCTGCCGCTAAAAATTTCAATGATACCGTAATTGTTCCTTCGATGAACGAATATGCATTATTTTTAGAAATGATAACACAAGGTAATGGAAGTACATCGTTAGCACAACGTAAGTTTTTAGCATCAAGAGCCTTTCACGTATCTTCCCATTATGATACCGCAATTTTCAATTATTTCAATCAAGATTCGACTATCTTTAAATTAAGCTCCGATCAAGGTCAAGCCTTACGTTATGGTGAAAATCCCCATCAAAAAGGATTTTTCTTTGGTAATTTTGAGGCAATGTTTACGAAACTACATGGAAAAGAATTGTCCTACAATAATTTGTTGGATATAGATGCGGCAGTAAATTTGATCTTAGAATTCAAAGATAACGATCCTACTTTTGCAATCTTAAAACACAATAACGCTTGTGGTTTAGCAACTCGTTCGACTCTTAAAGCAGCCTATCTTGATGCGCTTGCTGGCGATCCCACTTCGGCATTTGGGGGTGTCTTAATTGCAAATAAAAGAATAGACGAAGCAACCGCACAAGAAATCAATCAGTTGTTTTGTGAAGTAGTAATTGCTCCTGCATTTGACGTGGAAGCTTTGACGATTTTACAAGAGAAGAAAAATCGTATAATTTTACAACAACACGATATCGAATTGCCCCAACAAAATATACGCACCTGTTTGAACGGTATTTTAATTCAAGACCGAAATACAATTACTGATACGAAAGAGGGGCTAACTTACGTTACTACTTTGCAACCAAATGATCAAGAAATTGCCGATCTTATTTTTGCATCCAAAATTTGTAAAAACACCAAATCAAATACGATTGTATTGGCAAAAAATGGACAATTAGTTGCTTCAGGAACGGGGCAAACCTCCAGAGTAGATGCATTGCGTCAAGCGATAGAGAAAGCCCATGCCTTCGGATTTGATTTAAAAGGTGCCGTAATGGCAAGCGATGCCTTCTTCCCATTTCCCGATTGTGTTGAAATTGCACACCAAGCCGGAATAACAGCGGTGATTCAACCTGGAGGCTCAATTAAAGATGATTTAAGTATCGCCTATTGCAATGAAAATAATGTTGCAATGGTATTTACAGGTACACGTCATTTCAAACATTAATTTTATTATTTTTGTAGGCTGATTAATAAATAACAAACTAACACCCTTTTAGAAGCGTATGGGATTTTTTGATTTCATGACTGAGGACATCGCAATTGACCTTGGTACCGCCAATACACTGATCATTCACAATGATAAAGTTGTAATCGACTCACCGTCGATTGTAGCGCGCGATCGTATTACCGGAAAAATTACTGCCGTTGGTAAAGAAGCCAACATGATGCAGGGTAAAACCCATGAGAATATCAAAACCATTCGCCCTTTAAAAGACGGTGTAATTGCCGATTTTGCTGCTTCGGAAGAAATGATTAAAGCATTCATCAAAAGCATTCCAGCTTTAAAGAAAAGAATGTTCACACCGGCTTTACGTATGGTGGTTTGTATCCCATCGGGTATTACCGAAGTAGAAATGCGTGCCGTTAAAGAATCCTGTGAACGGGTGAATGGAAAAGAAGTGTATTTGATTCACGAACCAATGGCTGCGGCAATTGGTATTGGAATTGACATCATGCAACCAAAAGGAAATATGATTGTAGATATCGGTGGGGGTACTACCGAGATTGCAGTTATTGCTTTAGGAGGTATTGTTTGTGACAAATCGGTTAAAATTGCAGGCGACGTATTCACCAATGATATCATTTATTACATGCGTACCCAACATAATTTATTTGTTGGAGAAACTACTGCAGAGAAAATCAAAATTACTATAGGTGCTGCGACCGACTCATTAGACTCTCCTCCAGAAGATATGTCTGTACAAGGGCGCGACTTATTGACGGGTAAACCGAAGCAAGTTGCCGTATCGTTCCGAGAGATTGCAAAAGCTTTGGATAAATCGATTCAGCGAATTGAGGATGCCATTATGGAAACCTTGTCGCAAACACCGCCAGAATTAGCCGCAGACATCTATAATACAGGGATTTATCTTGCCGGTGGAGGCTCGATGCTTCGCGGATTAGATAAACGTATTTCGTTAAAAACCGATCTTCCAGTGTATATTGCCGAAGATCCGTTAAAAGCGGTAGTTCGCGGTACCGGCATGGCATTAAAAAACATTCCAAAATTCAGAAGTATCCTGATCAAATAAACCGATTATTTCTTAACTTTATTGACGACATATTGAACTAACAAACCGGACTTAGTAGCGTAACTCATGCAGCAAATATTTAATTTCCTTTTAAAAAACAGCTATCGTATGCTGTTTTTGCTGCTTATGGTGACCGCCATTTCACTAACGGTTCAATCGCATTCTTACCACCGAAGTAAAGTAATCAATTCGGCCAATTTTTTAACGGGCGGTGTTTATCAGCGCATCAACGATGTCAATGAATATTTCAACCTCAAAACTAAGAATGATGAGTTGGCAATTGAGAATGCCCGTTTGAAAAGTATCCTTTTTAACCAAAAAGACACAACCAAAACTCCTGTGTTAGACACTATAAAAGGCGTTAAAAAAGTAGATCTTTTGGTGGCTAAAGTAATTCATAATTCCTACAGTTCACAAGTTAACTTTCTCACTATAGATGCAGGAACCAAAAACGGTGTTCGTCCAGAGATGGGGGTAATTAACAGCTTAGGAATTGTGGGTGTTGTTGAAAATGTTTCACCAAAATATGCAACCGTATTGAGTATTTTAAATACCGAAGCTCCGATAAACGCTAAAATTAAGAAATCCAATCATATTGGCTCATTAATTTGGAACGGAAAAAATACCGGTTTTGTGCAACTCATTGATGTTCCCCGTTTGGCCTCCGTTCGCAAAGGAGATACGATTGTAACCGGTGGGCAGTCGACCATTTTTCCAGAAAATATTAATATAGGAACCATAGAAAACATCTACACCGACGACGAAACCAATTATTATACAATCAATGTTCGTTTATTTAATGACATGACGAGTTTAGGTCATGTTTATATTATTCGCAATAAAGATCGTAACGAAATACTTAACCTCGAAAAGAAAACGAAAAAAAACAATGAACAGTAGTTCTTTACTATATAATAGTATTCGTTTTGTGTTGCTCCTAATGGTGCAGGTTATTTTATTTAATTCAATTAATTTTTTAGGCTATATTAACCCCTATCCTTACGTACTTTTTATTATTCTTTTTCCCGTAAATGGGAATCGTTATGCATTGTTGAGTACGAGTTTTTTATTGGGACTAATTATGGATTTATTTTGCAATTCGGGTGGTGTTCATTCTGCAGCCTGTATTACATTAGCTTACCTACGTCCTTCAATTTTTAAATTTTCTTTTGGTTTGAGTTACGAATACCAAACGGTTAAATTAAATGATGTCCTTACACCCGAACGATTCTCTTTCATACTGATTGCTGTTACTGTTCATCATTTGTGTATGTTTTTCATGGAAATATTTGCTTTGGACTATTTCTGGAGTATTCTATTTCGCACTTTAGTAAGTACATTATTTACTATTCTCATGTGTATTTTGATCATCTATTTAATCAAACCTAGTAAACGATGAGAAAAATATTGCTTCCCGGTTTAGTGATCATTCTTGCCAGT
>NZ_JAIXRZ010000040.1 GCF_027484945.1 Flavobacterium sp. | reverse complement strand
GTTCGGAGTTGTCAGTTTTATTTCCTGGACTTGCAGGTTTGACAATAGTTGAATGGGAAGTTGACCTTTCAGATTTTACTCTTGATGAAATGATTGAAGATTATCGAAGTTTAGCAATTGAGAATCCCAATAACTATATAGGTATGAATGAAAAGTTGTATTTGAATTGGATAGATGATTTTCTAGTTTCCCCATTCTGTATTGTGCGAAGAGTTGATAATTTGTTAAAGACATTTTCTGGTTCGCTAACTTCGGTCGAATTGGAAATATTGGAGCAACTTTCCAAAAGAGCAAGGTATGAACAAGAGCAGAAGGATTTAGTCCTTATCAACTCTTTGAGGGACTGGTTAAATTTTTATCCAGATGGGAAGGTTGTTGTTTTTTGTGGTGACAATAATTTAGCAATTAATTTATTTGAATTACTGGACGATGGTCTTGATAGCATAGAAGTCGAATACTTTGATTGTGATGAGACACCTCAATTCAATTTACCAGGATCTAGTGTAAGGGTTTTGATTTGTGATGGTCGGGGTGAAGATGGTCTGAATTTGCATGGAGGGAGACGCCTTGCTATACATTATGGTCTAACTAGATCATGCAGTCGAATTGAGCAAAGACTAGGGCGTTTAAATAGATATAGTGCAAACTTAAGGTCAGTTCGACCAGTTGAGAGTTTGATAATTATTCCAAAAAGAACTGGGGTGCTTTCAAAATGGGTGAACTTGCTAGATAACGCTGTGGAGGTATTTGATAAGACGGTTGCTAGCCTTCAGTTTGTTCTTGAAGAACATCTAGAGAAAGCTTGGAAAAAAACCGCTAAAAATGGACCTAAATCAATCGACGAAATTTTTCATCAGTTAAGCGGTGAGAATGGCTTACTTTGTTTGGAACGTAAAAAAGTCAAAGCTCAAGAAGAGTTGCTTGCAATGGATGAAGAAGTTCATCAAGCAATTGAATTCGCGGAGCAAATGAGTGAAGCGGATGAGATTGCTGAAGAGCAAGCAAGAGACATGGTGGGTTGGATTAATGATGTATTACAATTTAAAATGTCTGGTTCAGTCAACAATATATTTAGATTCTCTTTTCGCGGGGATGCAGACCATGGTGCAAGGACAATGGTTGATGTTCGCACATTTATAAGCAAATGTCTTAATGGGATAGATATGGGTGCCAATCATACTGCCTCAACATCTCAAATGACCGTTTCAAGAAGCAATACATATGGTTCTCAGGAAGTTTTTCCTTTTCGCTTTGGTCAACCTTTCATTGATTCCATATGGGATTTGATGCAAACCGACTCACGAGGTTCCTCAAGCGCTTATTTGCGAATGTTTAAAGATCGTTCGTTTCCAGAGTTGCGACAGTGCTTTCGTCTTGATTGGCTTATTTCTTCCTGTGGTCCAGGATGCACTGATATTGAAAAACGAATTGGTGATGAGAAGTTAACGCCATATATTTTAACTCAGTGGTTAGAAGAAGACGGACGACCAGTAGATACAGAATTTCAGAAAATGTTAGAACTTCCTTATGAGTCTAATAATGGATTTGTTGATAAAAGTTTAAAGCCTGATTTATGGAAAGCTCTTAACAAAATTCTTCCGCCAGAAAGTTGGAAAAAGGGTGTTCTTGCATTGGAAGAATTCGCTCGAAATTCGATTCTTCAGACTTTCTCTAGCGATCAACCACTACCATATGTCCAACTAATCGCAATGCATGCAACGCTTCTAGCGGGTCCTGATACTTTTTCTGAGGTAAATGCTTGATGGAGTCGCAATGGTTTCATTTGCAAGAGTTTGTTAATGGCAATAAAAATGCATTAACTGAATTAGATGAACCATTTTTTTTAAGGTTAATTGATGTTTTAGATGATTTAAAAGCAGGGTTTTCTGATAAATATAAGGCATTACAAGATGCTTTAAGATGCGCAACTGTCCATGGTTTAAAAGAACCAGCGTTAAAGCTACAAAACTTACTACCGGTTAGCAGTGAGATGGTTCGTTTTGGGTTAGGCTATGAACCGCTATTGAAGCGATATACTCTTAGTGATAAGAGTCTAAGTGATGCTGAGATAGATGTTTATAAGAGAGTTAAGCGTCGATATCTTAAAAAGACAAAAATTGATTTGTCACTTATACCTTTTCTCGGGGGTTACAAAAATTATAATGGTCTTGGTCAGGCATCCTCTGTTCGAAGCGTCCTTACTGCCCCTTCAAAAAGCACTATTATAGTTAATCTTCCAACCGGATGTGGTAAGACTTTGGTGGTGCATAGTTTAATACTTAAAACACAACCGAGTTTCATGACCTTAGTTATCGTCCCAACAGTAGGTCTAGCTATTGAGCAGTCATTAAGAGTTAAAGAGTTACTAAGTAATGTTAAGCAGGATCATGGTGGTGAATATGCGTGGTACGGGAATCAAAATGAGGATGAGCGTGAAAAAATTCGCGAACGTTTAAATAATTCTACTCAACGAGTTCTATTTTGCTCTCCGGAGTCTGCTACAAAATCCCTTTTGCCTATTTTATTTAGAATTGCAACTCGTGGTCATCTTGGTGCTGTAGTTGTTGATGAGGCTCACCTTATAACTCAATGGGGCGGAGAATTTAGACCGGAATTTCAGCTTATTGCCCCATTGATACATTCGCTTCAAGCTAATTCGGAGTCAGGGATTCGTACGATTTTGATGTCAGCGACTTTTAGCCCCTATTCTCTAGAGGTTTTAAGAGGGCAATTTGCAAGTCCTGGAAAAGAGGTTATAGAGATACATGGTGCATTCCTAAGACCCGAGCCTTCATATTCAATAATTAAAGCCAGCTCTTTTGACCATCCTGATAAAGTAATAAATAAAATTTTTGATTTACCAAGACCTTTAATCGTTTATACATCAAAAGTTGAGGATGCTATGGAATTGCATATTAAACTTAAACGAGAAAAATTTAACCGCGTCGGGTTGTTTCATGGGAGAACAAGTACCAAGGAACGTGAGGAAATAATCGAATCCTGGCGAAATGGAAGAATAGATATTGTAATTGCAACATCTGCTTTTGGTGTTGGCATGGATAAGTCTGATGTTCGTTCTGTTTTACATGCGGCAATTCCAGAAAATATTGACAGGTATTATCAAGAGTCTGGTCGAGGAGGTCGTGACGGAAATGCTAGCTTAGCAACTATTATTTTTCATCCTAAACAAATCAATGAAGCATTGTCAATAAACACCGAGCAACTTATTACAACTGAGATTGGATTAGAACGTTGGTCTAGTTTGAGTCGAAATGCCGAAACTGATGAAAATGGATTTATCGCCGTAAATTTATCAACTCAAAGAATAGGAGTGCTTTTTGATAGTGAGCAAAATCGCTCATGGAACTGGAGAACTTTACTATTGATGCAACGTTCTGGTTTCATCAGACTGCATTTTGATGCTCCCAGTCTACCCAATCACGATGAGTCAACTTCAGATGCTGATCATCAGGCATTCCTTAATTCTTACTTTAGTACTTATTTTAATACTGTGAAAGTTGAAATTTTAGATGATGGACATCTTAATAAACAGGATTGGATTTTAAAGGTTGGTGAGCGACGCAACTTAGAGCGAACTGCCAGGGCAAATGGTTTTTCAGTTTTAGAAAAATGGATCGCGAATCCAGAGAATCCATTGTGTGAATTATTTTGTTCTTTTTATACTAATAACTTTTCAGAACCAGAACTGGCATGTGGAGGTTGTCCAGGTTGTCGAAAAATTGGTCGAAGTCCATTTACACCTACTTTGGGGTTTTCAGGAAAAGTTGTTGGATGGTCCTCCCCAAAAAAAAACGCTTTTCAACTTGATAATCTTAAAGTCTATTACTCTGAAATAAATTCACCTACAGTTCTTTTGTCCGAATGGAAAGGCTTCATAGATTACTTATTGCAAACTAGCACTATTCAGGCAATTCGTGCAAAGAGAGAAGTTTTGGAACTGCTACATTCGATGTTACCACTAGGTCAAAATTACTTTTGGTGCTCGTTGGATCCTCAAGATGAGAATAAACAATGGTCGGAACTTATGCTTCTTATGCCTGGGGACGAGTTTAGTCCCGTTACAATAGGTGATAATTTTAGAATCATAATTGCACCTAAAGGTTTAGTTGATCCAGACTTGCCTCATCGGAGATGGTGGGAATGTAACAACAATAGTATGGCATTAGAGCATTTCAAACGAAGGGTATTCAATGTCAATAATTAACAATGCTAATCCTGGTAGCGTTATCCGTCTAATTTGTCTAATCGATAACGTTTTGACAAAACGAAAAGGTAAACCAATTTCAAGAAAAGACTTATTAGATTTATGCCGACCTTCCAATCTTCCAGACACTGAAGGTGCTAGGGGGAGGTTTGAATCTAATCTTAATTTCTGGATAAAAGAAGAATTCTGGATAGAAGATGAGCAAGGGGTGCGTTCTAAAGATGAACTTAGCTCGGAAGAGGATTTTGCAGATCGCCTAAGGGATACTATTGTTAAAAATGCCCTACGAAAAGATCAACAAAATATTTGTGATGGTAATGGAATAGAGCCTTTTTTGACTTCAATTACATGCTTGTTAGCACAAAACAATTACACCTTTTTGGGTGGAGATAAACTTGTTTCAGGTAGTTCTGGAAATGTTGCACAGATTGTAAACAAATATTTACCAGAAAGATTGAAAATAAATTTGTCAAATGACGCTCCAACATTGCTTGAGTACGGTTATTTTTTGGGATTTTTAGAACCAATAGACGCCAAAAACTTTATAGTTGACCCGACTCGATCAATTCAGAACGTACTCAAAAATATTTTTGCGCAAACTAATGAAATGAAAATTCGCGAATTCATTAAGCAGTTATCTACGCTTTTACCGATGCTTGATACAGGGGTTTTTCGGCAACAGATAGAACCACTAATGGTTGAAAATGGTTGGGTTCAAACAGATTCGCACTTAATAAGTTCTAGCCTTAGTCATTCTTTAACTCGTTTAAGTAACGGGTTTAATATTGTTTTAGAGGTGTCATCAGACGATTTGGAAGGTATGCGAATACATTCAAACAATGGAAGCAGGGTAGTAAATAAAGTTCGTTATGTAGGTGGTACAAAATGAGCTTAAAAAATTATTGGCCTAGTAAGGAGCATGTTGCTCAATGTATCAGAACCGAAGCTGAGGAATTAGCAGAAATTACTTTGCTAGCAGTACATGAACCAATGCAGTTGCTAAAAAAAGAAAAAACTCAAGATGTTTATGTAACTGAAAATGAACTGCTCGAACATTTTTTGAAAGTTGACAGACCGATTCCCATAATTGGTCGTTCAGGTGTGGGGAAGTCGCACTTAATTCGTTGGTTAGCTACTCAATTAAAATTTAGGGAAGAGTCAAAAGATTGGCATGTCGTCCGAATTCCTAAAAACGCAAGTCTGCGGCAAGTTTTAGATTTGCTTTTAAATGGATTGACTGGAGAAGTCTTTGAGCAAGCACGCTCAAAAATTAATTCGATCGGACAGAGTTTAGACACAATGGAGGTCGCAGATCACTTACTTGTTTTTATGAGTCATCAACTCAAAAAGAAATACAAAGATGCACTTAGGTCGGTCGAAGATTTCAAGTTAACTGGTACCGTACCTTCTGATGAAGAAAAAAAACGCTTAAAAAAGATCATGACACATGCCTCTGACGAGGTTGGGTTACCTGCTTTAATAAATGACGTTATATTCAAAGTCAATTTGTTGAAGCCGAGTCATTGTATTTATCAGTTTGCTAGTCGTCTAACTCAAGGCGCGAGTAATGACGAGTTAAGTAAAAATGACTATCAAATTCATGCTGATGACCTTGATTTCAGTATGAATCTACAAGATTTAGCCTTAAGCGCCAGAAGGTACGTTCAGACTGCACAGTTGAACACAAGTCAAACTGCGAGGGAGGATGCTGTTTCAGTTTTAAATGAGGTTCTTGGGGATGCAACGAGAGAGGCTTTTCACCACCTTTTTCAATTTAACGGTGGTAGTTTCCAAGAGTTATTTAAAGATATCCGACGCCATCTTAAAGGTCGTACATTAGTAATACTTGTTGAAGATATG
This sequence comes from Flavobacterium sp., assembly GCF_027484945.1. GTDB lineage: Bacteria > Bacteroidota > Bacteroidia > Flavobacteriales > Flavobacteriaceae > Flavobacterium. The sequence continues at coordinate 7,016 of NZ_JAIXRZ010000040.1, read as the reverse complement.
GCAGCAATCTCTGCTATAGAGGATGTGCTAATCGACTCTTTGCTGGAGCAGCAAATCACTGATGGCGAAGCAACTCTATGCCCTTTGAGATCCGCAATTGCCGTTACAGATGGATATGCCGGTTATGTTCGTCGGCAAGATACTATCAAGACAAGATCTAGATCTGAGTGGTGGATTGAAGAAAGAGTTGGAAATGAAGAAGAAACTACAGAACGCATAATAGATTTTTGTAGTCGATACTTAAATGCTGCGCGCCATGGTTATGATTCATTGAATAATCTTAGTTTGCCGAAAGTGGGCGAATCGTGGCCGCCTGTATGGCAAGATGTCGTTGATGAGGATCATCAATATTTACCTGCATTTCAAACATCAATAGCAACTGGAGTCCCGCTGTATCCGTTTAATAAAGCAGCAATAACAGCTCTTTCAGATAAGTTCTGTCGTGATCCATTAACCGGAGATTTGCAATTTAATCCCCGAGAAATCTTAAATAATATCTTATTGGCAGTTTTGCGAGATTGTCGAGATTCATTTGAGGAGAGTTTGTTCCCGCCTGTTAGTCTAGCTGGCATTAGACCTAGCGGAGGTCTTCGAACCGGTCTGCATACTCTAGGCCTCGTAGATTCTTCCAGGACTGAAACCCTTGCGGCAATTTGGGGTTTTGGTTCTAAGAACCTAGAAGAATTAAAGAAAAAGTTAAGTGCTGATATTGCCTTAAGTTTTAACATGCCTGATTTTTCTAGGTATTTAAATACGGGACTCATAGAAGGGGATCCTCAGAACTCAATCGAGGTGGTGAAAGCACCTGAAGCTATTGAAATTATGAAGATATTGCCTGCAACCGATCCAAACATAGTTGCAATGGATAAGTTGATTGAAACTGTTGATCACTGGTTTGAAAAGAGAAGTGAGTTGGGTCAGAACGAGGCGAGATTACTTCGCACAAAACTTGATGAGATGTATCAGATATACGCTCGAAATGATTGGAAAAATATTCGTGACTTACCTTCACTAAAGGTAAGTAACAGGCCAAATATATACTTACCTAATGCGATGGGCAATCCTGCCACCCAAGACATATGTTTTTGCAATGATCAACAATTCTCAGACGCTGATAACTCGAGAGAGTTACACGCAGTTGCTTTAGCAATTTTTAGATATGATTTTTACAACCCCAGGGATGAAGGTCCTGGTTGGACTTATCCAGAAGGTTTTGATGATTTCACTCGATATCAAAACTTTGCAACCAAATGGGTTCCCTTGGTACTTCAGTCAAAAGTTGTTGAATTTAGAAGTCAATTGACCTTAAAAGTTGCAAAGCATATCCAATCTGCATGGGTTTTAGGAGTTATTAAAGAGACTGATACTCACATTGATTGCTTGAATAAATTATTGATTAAAAGCGATGCAATAAAATCTATACTTCCTTCAGCATTATCAAACACTGTGAGACTTGTGAGAGAAGAGCATCTTGCGCAGTGGGACGAGTTACGAAAGGGTTGGTTAAGTTTAATTTCAGCAAGTGATCAAGGCTTGTTAGGTGACCTAGCAATTATTGCGATCAGGGAGGGCCTAAAAAGTTCGCCTGATAGATCCCTATTAAGAAATAAAGAGTTGGTTTCAAATGAAATTCAAGAAACCTTAAGCTTATTTAATTTATTGACTGAATGCAAAAGTGCGGAAGAATTCAAAAATCATATAGATATGTTATTAAACTTGGTACGTAACCTGCAAAAAACTGGTAACTATCCAATCAATATTGATTTGCCGACAGCAAAAACTTTTTTAGGAAAAATAGAAAAATTATTATCCATGCCTTTATTATGGACTAATGTAAAGAATCTCATGAGTTTATTTAAGACTGATAACGTTATTAGAGATTGGTGGTTGATAAATCAAATTGATGAAAATGTGATAAGTGAGTTGAGTACTGTTTTGGTTGGTTGGAAAACTATATATTCAATCGCACTCCCAAGATTGAGAAATGCAAATCGAGCATCAGGGGGAGATCAATTAGTTGAATCAAAAGCACTTATAGACGAGTTATTAACAAATATTTCGACCGTTATCTCGGAAATTGGAGTTAAAAATGATTAGTAAACAAATGATCGAACTTAACTCCGAGCTCGAATTGAGCAATCAAACAAAAGGTTCAGCGCAGAAAATAATTGAATATACTGAAATTTATCGTCAACTAAACCCCCATTTCATAACGCTCAGAAAATTATCTGACAATTTGATTGCACTAGAAGGTATTGGCAACGAACTTCAATTTTCAGAGGAACTCCTACATGTTTTATCAGTAATTAGAACTTCTTTTGTAGAGTTCAATGAAATTTGGTTGGAGAACTCAGAGGCAGTTCGGCAAGGAAACTCTTTGATAAACTTAGTGAATGGTCTCAAAGGGGTATCTGATAAATTCGAAAAGGAATTAAAAGAATATTGGGACTTGCAAATTGAGAGTTTGAAAAACAGTTTTGCTTTGGAGGACGTTCTTTTGGAGACTCAAAAGCTAATCCCAGGCAAGGAGGTAATCTATTCTGAATATATTATTAATCGAACCTCTTTTAATGAAAAAAGTAAAAACCTGCCGGAAGAAAGCTCTGTTATTAATGAAATTCAGACTATTGCAAAAAAGTTGCAAGAGTTAATTGTTCAAATGGAGTTTAATCTTCCAGAGGAAGTGGAAGTCTTTTTTAAGCATTTGCGTCTACCAATCAATGGTGGCAAAGCCCCATTGCGGTTACTGACGAAGAATGTGATTGATTGGATTGAGGTTAACAAATTGACAGATAAATTTTTTGTAGAACAGATGAATAGACGTTTTTAATGATCACTTTAGATGAACTTCACAAATGCTTAGATAGACTGGAAGAGGAGGAAACAACTCTACTATCCTGGGGTGATACTGGCGGATTTTTTACAAGAGATGAAGTTATAAATACTTTGGAATCCGTTTTCCCGCAGCATGATCCTGATGAGTTGTTCTTGGAAATGGAACGACGAGCAATGCTGCTTTCAGTCCCTTCAATTAATGGTCAAGATATTTATAGAACACGTATGGGGGAGTCTGTTCATCTGTATAGGAATCTTCGCCAATGGTTTCATAAAAAACCAATAACCGAAGCCCATACTTTGGTATCTGATTACAGATTTCTGAGGAGACAAAGAAGTTATCCAGAAAGAAAATTTGACTCTACCAAAACACTTCAGTCTTGGAATTCGATTCTCGAACTTAAAGATTTTGAAAGTTTAGCTGTTAAGTCTTTGTTGGAACCAATTGACAAGTATCGTTTGGCAGGTTTTCAAGTTAGATCAACAGAGCGAATTATAAAGGCCTACAGATTCCACAGTAAGAATGTTAACGGAAAACCCACAGGGACTATTGTATGTGCTGGCACGGGAAGTGGTAAAACATTGGCATTTTACTTGCCTGCTATCACTGCATTAGTCGAAAGTTTACGTACTGACCATACACCTAGGGTGAGAATTTTAGCAATATATCCAAGAAAGGAACTATTAAAAGATCAATTTATGGAGTCCTGGGGGCAGTGCAGAAAATTAGATCAACAACTTAAAGATGTTATTGGTAGGAAAATTAGAATAGGGGCATATTTTGGAGACACTCCTTTAAATCAAGTTGAAACATTGAGAAGTGTTAATGCCAAAGCTAGTTTAAATAATGGGATGTCATTCGATTTGCTTAGATGCTCTACAGATGGATGTAAAGGGAGCATGCGTTGGTCACGAGTTAATATAGAAAACGCTAAAGAAGAATTAACTTGTTCAATTTGCTCTCATAAGGTTGGACATGATGAGATTGGATTAACAAGAGATTCTTTATCCAAGAATCCCCCAGATATATTATTTACCACCACAGAAATGCTCAATCAGAATTTGGGTAATCATTACCATAACCATCTGTTTGGCATCGGTCAGAATGCAGGACCAGTTCTGGTTCTCCTCGATGAGGTTCACACTTATGGCGGAAATTTAGGAGCGCAAACATCCTATTTGCTTAGGCGATGGATGCAACGATCGTTTTGTCGTCCTCATTTCGTTGGACTTTCAGCGACTCTTGCTGATGCTGAAAATTTCTTTGCTGAACTTGTGGGTGCCGATAGTCAACATATTCAGTTAATTGAACCTAAGGTTGATGAAATGATTGACGAAGGTGCTGAATATCTGCTTGCCCTAAGGGGCGATCCTGTTTCACAGAAAGCTTTACTATCAACGACAATACAGGCAAGTATGTTGACGCGTCGATTGCTTGACGATGGTAATAAGGTCTCCAAAGGTACATGGGGTTCTAAAACATTTATTTTTACTGATGATTTAGACGTTAATAATAGACTTTTTCATCAACTTGCTGATGCCGAAGGTTGGAAAACAAGCTATAAGGGCTTGGTCCCCGAGAGTGTGCCTTTAGCAAATCTGCGTGGTCCATCTATTCAAGGGCAGGTAAATAATCGCCAAAGAATCCTACTAGGGCAGGATTGGGGTGCCACAAGATATATCGGACATACATTAGGTCCAGAGGATAGAGCTCGCATAGCAAGGACATCAAGTCAAGATTCTGGAGTCGACCCTTCTGCTGAAGTTGTCGTAGCAACTTCAACACTGGAAGTGGGTTTTAATGATCCATCTGTGGGAGCAGTTATTCAACATAAAGCGCCTAGGGATGTCGCTTCATACTTACAAAGAAAGGGGCGAGCAGGGCGTTTACGTTCCATGCGTCCATGGATGATAGTTATACTTTCTGAATTTGGAAGAGATAGAGTCGCCTTTCAAAGATATGAGAGTTTGATGAGTCCGGAAATTAAAAGACAGGGTCTGCCATTAAGAAATGGGCACATCCAAAAGATGCAAGCAGCGATGACAACTTTGGACTGGTTGGGTATGAAATTAGTGCATGGTTCAATCTGGACAATTCTTAATAAACCTAATAGCTATAAGAGCGCTTGTAAAAAAATTCTACAGTTAGTTGACACAATCCTAGAAGGTGGTGAGTTACAAGACGCATTTGTTCTTTACCTTGGTTACGCACTCCAAATTGATGATGTTGAGTTGCAACGTATTTTATGGTCTCCACCTAGATCGATAATGATGGAATTTTTACCAACTCTTAGACGCTTATTGGAAAGTAATTGGAATGAAAACGGAATTGAATGGAAGGCTTTACGGTCATCAAGATCACCTATGCCGGATTTTATACCCGACGCATTATTCAGCGAACTGAATCTTCCTAGGCTTCATATTGGATTACAGCGATGGAAAAATAAAGAATATATTTGGGATTCACTTTCTTTTTATCAAGGCTTAAGGGAATTCTCGCCAGGAAGAATATCTAAAAGGTATGCTGTAGATAGCAATTATGAAGCTGATTGGTTGGTGCCTAAGAGTTTTATTCCAACTCCAGGTCGAAATCAAGATATTTATTTCGATATTCAGGAGGCGTTTGGAAATAATTTAGGAGATGAAGGCTTAGTTGAGTTGGAGGTTGCTTCTAAAATTCAAGTTTACCGCCCCCATGAAGTCTTCACTTCTTCATTAGATTCCAAATTCAAGTTGACTGAAAAGAGTAATTCGCAGTTGTATTGGAATGTTCAGTTTACACCTCCAGACCTGGTGCATTTGCATATGCCCCCAAGTGGCAGTTGGAATACTTTCTTAAGAGATATAACGTTTTGTACACACCAGACAATGACCCCTTTGGAGGTTATTAGATTTAGCTCGGGTGCCAGAGCAAATTTGAATTTTAGAACCGGTGATCCTCAAATTTCTGTAGATTTTAAATGGCAACTTAATGGAGTTTCAGTAGGAATCGGAACAAGGCAGTGGGTTGATGGCATGCGTTTAAGATTCAATATATCTCATGAGGATATATTGAATATTTGTAAGGAAGATGAAGTCCTCCGCGGATTAAGACCGGTATTCTTTAGGCACCTAGTAGTAAATTTAGATTACTTTCAAGATGATCATTTCACTGCTGGTTGGGTTTCTGAATGTTATTTAGCATTTCTAGCATCAGAAATGATATTTCAGGAGGGCAATTCACCCTCAATAGAGCGTTGCATAAAAACAGTCTCCACAAAAGAGGGTATGTTGAAATTACAGCAAATCCCTGGCAGCCTTTTTCAGTCCAATGAATTGGACGAGGGCGGTCTTGAACAAGAGCTTCAAGCAAAATTAAAAGAGGTGCTAACCTCAGAAGATCTTCTAAAAGACATGGAAGTCTGTTCGGAGGCGCTTTGGAAAGAGTTGCATCATTTAAAAGGCTTTGAAGCCTGGGTAAAAATTGTACTTGGAAATACGCTTGCAGCAGCGTCATTACAAACATTATGTACGCTTTTTGAAGACGTAGATGAAAGATCGGTAATAGTTGACCCTATATGGAAAGGCTCGGAACTTTCTGTTTGGTTAAGTGAGTCCGAGTCAGGTGGTAGTGGTGTAGTCACTAGATTAAATGACACATATTTTGACGATCCAATTAGATTTTTAAATGTATTTGTTCGCAATCTTCAACCGGGGGATTATGAGCAGATTGATTATGATCTCTTTGCTATGCTTAGTAGTTTGAATGAGGATGAATCTTTAGCAGGTGCTTTTCTTAAAGTAAGGGAAGCATCAGATCATAAAGAGCGTAGAAGTTCAATTAAGCAACTACATGCATCCTTTCAAACAGCGGGGTTTGCCTTGTCACACAGCTTTCTTTCTGTGTTGCACTCAAGAGTTCTTCGTCAAGGAAGTAATAAGGACAGTGATATTGAGTTGCTTTCTATTCTTTTGACATGGCGAGATCTTGAAAAAAATACTGGTATAGAATGGCCTCTGAATATTGCAGCACACACAATTGCTAGGAAAAAAAATGCAACTATTTCTGATGCTAAGTCAACATTCCTAGACTTTTGTAAAATTCAAGGGTTGTTGTGGCCGAGGGGTTACATAATTCGTCAATCAGAATTAAGTTACTATAACCCATTCATAAACGAGGTATCTATTTCAGAACGCCTATT
>NZ_JAIXRZ010000039.1 GCF_027484945.1 Flavobacterium sp. | reverse complement strand
GCCGTTGGATTTAAAGAAATAATCGGTAAAATAATTACAAATGGAACAATAACCGTTAAAAATACCGCAAAAACAAAACGCCGCCAATTGGATTTTAACATGTTACCCTGTTGAGGCTGTTTTCCATAAATTAACTGTAAAATGGCTTGCTTTTCTTTTTGATTACACCCAGGAACCTCAATTCGATCCTTTCGATCTTGCTTAGCATCGGTAGCAGCTTGCTTAATTTTTAATTCGAGTACGTCTAATTTTTTTTGAAAAAAATTTTGAGACAACGTAAGAAACTGCACACGAGAGGGTCGCACTAAAGTGTTTTTGGTAGTAATCAATCCATACGAAATTAGCAAAGTACCTTTTTGAATAGTCATCGTATAATTAAAAAACCGCACCACTGTTCGAACTAAATTAATCAAAAATACCACGGAAAAGAGGACTAGAAAACCAAAAAGAAAACTATACAGTACCGAATTAATCATCCAATCTTGTTCGACTATTTTATCTTCGAGCCATTGCTCCCTTCCTATTTCATGTAATTTACCCCAAACTGAAAAGAAAAAAGTTAAAATCAACCCGACACTTTTAATATAGTTGGAGGTAATTCCTATTTTGAACAAACTGATAAGATTAATTTTTAAAAAGGGAACCGATGTTTTGCTAGGGCTTTCAGCTTCATAATTGGTTATCAAATTGTCGGTAGGTATTTGTGTTTCTAAAAGTCGGGACTTTAACGCTAGTGCCAAATCATGAGAAATCGCTTTAATTTCGGTCTCATGTTTATCCGAACCTGCAGTGTCTACTTTTAACCCATGTACTTTAATTATACGTTGTATAAGATTTTGGGTAACCGTTACTTGCTGAATTTTTTGCAATTGAATTACAGTTTTAGTCTTTGATAATACACCATCATAAACTATAAATTCATTGGTAGTTGCATCGATATGAAAGGTAAAATTAAGATAGCGCAAATAGGCAATACAGCTAACGATTAGCAACGTTCCTACTGCCGCCATAAACAATAAAAAAGCACTCACTTTCCCACCATTTAAAACCACTACCAAAATCAAGGGTGCAAAACCGCGAATGATTTTTTGAAGCGTTTCCAGAAAAAGGACCAAAACCCCTATTTTAGACTGGCGTTGGGGTTCGTAAAAATTAGCCGCCATTACAATTCCTTTTGAATTTTACCCATTAACAACTGCTTAATACGCTCAGCATCATCTTTCAGCAGTCCAGGAATTTTAATATCACCACTGTGAACACCCGCTGTGTAAATTTCGACTTGGGCCAAACCCAAATACCGGGCAATTAATCCTTCGTGCAAAGCTACATGTTGGATACGATTATAGGGGATAATTTTAGTATTAGTCGCAATGACCCCATATTGAAAAATTAAATCGTGTTCCCGAAAAGCATATCCTTTTTTACGAAAACCCAACACCAAAAAGGCAACTATTAAAAATCCGATTAGTGCACCTGCAAGCCATATGTATACAATTTGACTAAATGCAATTTTGTCCAACTTTAAAGTCAAAATCAGTAAAATCAAAATTTCGACAAATAAAAATATACCTGAATTTAAAACAATTACCTTTAAATATTTTTGATGTAATCGTTGCAATACAGCCGTTTCAAATTTTGGTAATTCTGAAACATTAAGTTCATTATTTGTAAAACCTTCCATAAATGTTGGATTAATTTAGACTAATGCATTAGCCATTAGAATTAGCTATTGATTACAAGTTGTGTTTACGGCAACCATTTTTTATCAAAATTGGGCTTCCGTTTTTCCAAAAATGCATCGCGCCCTTCTTTTGCTTCATCGGTCATATAGGCCAAACGTGTGGCTTCGCCGGCAAAAACCTGCTGCCCTACCATGCCGTCATCGGTCAAATTCATAGCAAACTTTAGCATTTTAATTGATGTAGGTGACTTGGCTAAAATTTCTTGCGCCCATTGATATGCAGTAGACTCCAAAGCATCATGAGGTATAACTTCATTGACCATTCCCATTTCAAAAGCCTCTTGAGCTGAATAATTACGACCCAAGAAAAAGATCTCACGCGCTTTTTTTTGTCCTACCATTTTTGCTAAATATGCGGAACCGTAACCCCCGTCAAAACTGGTAACATCGGCATCAGTCTGCTTAAAAATTGCATGCTCCTTACTCGCCAAAGTTAGATCACATACAACGTGCAAACTATGCCCTCCTCCTACTGCCCAACCAGGCACCACGGCAATAACCACTTTGGGCATAAATCGGATGAGTCGTTGCACATCTAAAATATTCAACCGATGGTAACCGTCATCACCCACGTAGCCTTGATGTCCGCGCGCTTTTTGATCGCCTCCCGAACAAAACGACCATACGCCATCCTTTGAAGACGGACCCTCAGCAGAAAGCAAAACAACACCTATCGAAGTATCTTCTTGGGCATCATGAAAAGCTTCCAATAGCTCAGCCGTCGTTTTTGGACGAAAAGCATTGCGAACTTCGGGTCGATTAAATGCGATACGAGCAACACCATTGCATTTCTTATAGGTGATGTCTTCAAATTCACGTACGGTATTCCAGTGGATCTCACTCATTATTAGAACTTTATAACATTATGGTTTAAGGTGATGTACTTATACAATTTTAGTGTAAAAATAATTCAATTTTCAATGCTATACGAATTTAATTTTTTCACAAAATCCCACTTTATTAACTACAGGATTCCTTTTTAAACACCAGAATTAACCGATAGACTCCAATCAATTCATTTCGATTAAAAAAATAATCCCTTTCCCCAAGTAATTGATTAAAAGTAGTCTCGCTATTTGAGATTATAAAATTATTCTGTACTTTTACGCAGTGAAGCCCTTTAATTATCAATGCAAAACCTACTAAAAATTTAAAAATGAAACGTTTTTTTTCGACCCAAAATCGCTTTACCATTTTACTATTATGGGGATTGGTATTGGTGATGGCTGGCCTTGTTTATAATGCTTATCGTTCAAATGAATTAAGCCCTTTTGCCGGTTGGGTAATTGGATTGGTTAGTGTTTTTATCCTATGGGTTCTACTCGATACCCGTTATGTATTGCGCAACAACTTTTTGTTTTACCGTTCCGGTCCTATCCGTGGTCGAATTGCTATTGGAAAAATTAAATCCATTCGTAAACATTCCGGTTTATTTGTTCCTGTAACGCTAAAACCTGCTTTAGATGTTAATGGGTATATAATAACCTACAACCAATATGATGATATTTTTATATCTCCAAAAAATCCTGATGAATTTATCCACGAATTAAAAAAAATAAACCCCGAGATTGTCATCCTCTAATTGAAAAATAGGCTTTTAAAAGGTCCTATTTGCTATTTCACTTCAAATAAATTCCGTTTTCTCTAATTTCTATTCGACGATCTTTATAGAGTTGTCCAACCGCTTTTTTAAAGGTTTTTTTACTCATTTTAAGTGCGGTTTTAATGTCTTCGGGATGCGAATTGTCATGCAACCCCAAAAAACCTCGGTTTGCGTTGAGTTCCGTTAGAATTTTTTGGACAGCAACATCAATTTGTTCCAAACCTTGTTTTTGAAATGATAAATCTACTTTGCCGTCGGGACGGACCTGTTTGACATAAGCGGTGTAGATTTTTCCAAATTTTAAGGTTTCATCAAATACTTGATTTTGAAATACCAATCCGCTGTATTTGTTTTCAATAATAACGTTAACCCCTGCATCAGAAAAATGAGTAATCATTACCTGTACTTCCTGCCCTACTTCAAGATTGACATTTTCATTTTGAATAAAGCGATGAATCCGACTGGAAGCTACTAATCGATTGGTTTGCGCATCTAAAAACACATATACCAAATACCGTTTCCCTGTTTCCATTCGTTGCGCTTGTTCACGAAACGGTACAAATAGATCTTTTTCCAATCCCCAATCTAAAAAAGCTCCAAACGAATTCATGTAGTTTACTTTCAAATGTGCAAATTCGTTTACTTGCACAAATGGACGTAATGTGGTAGCGACCAATCGTTCTTCATGATCTAAATAAACAAAAACTTCAAGCTCCTCACCAATTTCATAAATCTTAGGCATGTACTTTTGGGGTAATAAAATGTCGGTAATTCCGTCGGTTAAAAATAAGCCTACTGAAGTTTCACGAGCTATAGTCAATGTGTTGGTCTTTCCGATGTGCATAAGGTGAGGTTTTGTATTTTAAACCAATGATTTAAAAAAGGTAAGTAAATGACGATCATTTTCAAGTGTTGGGGTAAATATCTCTAATAATCTAGGGCGTTGGGCATTTTTGAAAATTTCCGAAAGGGCATCGGCTAATGTAGATTGTGTTGAGGCCGTAAAATATTCAAATCCATACATTGCGGCTAAATGCTGAGCGGTAAAACAATGCGCGGTTTCAAAAAAGGTCGTAAAGATTGGAGTTTCTTGGTGCCCAGGCAAAATTCTAAAAATCCCACCTCCACCGTTATTCAAAAGGATAATTGTAAAATTTTGAGGGATATAGGCATTCCAAAGCGCATTACTATCGTATAAAAAACTAATATCACCCGTAATTAAGGTCGTCTGCTTATTACTTCCAACAGCTGCGCCTATAGCTGTAGAAGTACTCCCATCGATCCCACTTGTCCCTCGATTGCAAAACACTTCAATTGTTGAATCAATAGAAAACAATTGCGCATACCGAATAGCAGAACTATTGCTAATTTGTAATTGAGAATAGCGGGGTAAAGCGGGTAAAACTTGTTCAAATACTTTAAAATCGCAAAAGGGAATAGATGCTAAATAGGTAGCGGTCTTTTCGCGACGATTTGCTCTTATCGCTAAAACATAATCACGGTAATTACTGGTAACTGTTTGGGTGCATTGAAAAAATGCAGGAAACCAAGTATTGGGACTCACTTTAAAATGATGGGACAAACAACCAAACGTATCATAGGCACGCAACGAATCAATATGCCAATGGTGTTGGGGTGGATACTTGCGTAAAAATGCTTTGATTCGTTTGGAAACCACCATTCCTCCAAATGTAATTAAAATATCTGGCTGAAAAGCCCTGTTTTCTTCCTCGGTGAAGGGTGTAATTAGGGTATCGATGGTATCTATTATAGCTGGATGATGCAAATTGGAAGTTGTCTCTATCATTACAACTACCGATGGATCCTTTGCCAACTGATTGACTATTTCTTGATCCAAACTATTGGGCATATTCACCCCTACAAGAATCAACTTTTTTTGAGAATGATTCCAAATAGATCCGAATTCAGCTAACGATTCAGGAACAAAAAAATCGGTAACCGCGGTTGATGCAACTTGTACAGCAACAGTAAGTTCAGCTAACGTTTCATACAAGGGCTCTTCAAAAGGTGCGTTAATGTGAACCGGGCCTTTTTGATCAACAGCACAATTGATTGCTTCATTAATCAACCGATCGTTTTCATCGGAAGCAACTTCTGTAAGATTCGCATTAAAAACCGTATGCAAGGCCAAAACACCCTCTTGACGAATGGTTTGACCATCCCCAATATCAATTTTGGATGAAGGGCGATCTGCCGAAACAACAACTAAGGGAATCTGACTGTAAAAAGCTTCTGCTACGGCAGGATAATAATTTAATACCGCCGAACCAGAGGTGCACACAACCGCAACAGGTTTGCAAAGTTGTTGAGCCAATCCCAACGCAAAAAAAGCCGCCGAACGCTCATCGGCGATACTGTAGCACTTAAAATCAGGATGTTGCGCAAAACCAATCGTTAATGGCGCATTGCGTGAACCCGGAGAAATAACAATATGCTGAATGCCTTTGCGTCGGAAAATTTCTATAATCGACTGAGCCAAAGGAATTTTTGGGTAAACCATGTGAAATTCTAATGGAATACAAATGTACGAAGCCTTAGCGAATGAAAAATGTTTTATAACTAAAATTACTTTCGCCACATGGCAAACCTTATTGAATGGATGCTTTTTAACACATATCTCATCATTCATTTACTGGGGAAATAAATCCAGATTCCATTCGCATATATCAATACGTATTGGGTTCCAAGTTTATTTGTATTTTTGAAAATGCAAATTACAATTCGCCCTTATAGTCGTGACGATGCACCTGCGATTTTAGCGATCGTCAATTATAACATTCTTCATACTACTGCACTATATGATTACGCTCCCCGCTCTTTAGCGCAACAAGAGCTGATTTTTGACGAAAAATTGAAGAAAGGATTTCCAATTTATGTTGCCGTTATGGATAACGATGTGGTAGGATTTGGTTATTACAGTGAATTTCGATTTCGGGAGGCCTATAAATTTACAGCTGAGCATTCGGTTTATGCGCATCCGAATTGGCAAAGAAAAGGCATCGGAAATCGTTTACTCCTGCAATTAATAGAAACGGCAAAAAAGCAAGGACTGCATACATTAATTGGTGTTGTCGATGCAGAGAACATAGATAGTATTGCCTTTCATGAACGAATGGGATTTGAAATTAAAGGTGTTTTACATGAAACTGGATTTAAATTTGACCGCTGGCTGCATAGTGTTTTTATGCAACGAATTTTAAAGTAATCCCTCTCAAACTATGAATTATTCAATCCCCTTCTACTATAAAATCTGTTGTTTTTTGATACAGAGTACAGTACTCTTTTGTGGATTTTATGTTCAATCCGCAACCTGTTTTACACTAAGCTATGGAATCACATTCGTTTACGGTGTAGGTGCTTTACTACTACCGATTTATTTTAAAGCAGAAGAGCAATCAAACGAATTTATCCTAAAACGCCAAACCCAGTATCGCTTTTTCTCTCTAAGTTTTGTTGGGGGTATCGCATTATGCTGCTTTACTGCCCTTGGAACGCTTTTTTTTGAAAACACGTATCACCTTGAAGCAATCACATTATTTTTTGTAATGGTTGCCATTATTGCAGCGATTGAACCACCACCCGCACGCCTTTTGCGATGGGAAAATGATGGATTATTAATTATGGGAGAAAAATTTTCAAATACGATTCCCTATGGAACAATTTCAAATTATGAAGTTGACTTTGATTCGATTACTATATATACCCAAGAGGGCTACACGCACTTTATTGAAAACATTATTTGGGACCAAGAAACTATGGAAAAAGCAATCATTTTTTTGAATTCAAGAAAATAGATTTACGGCGTATTACGAGTTAACATCTACCCTACAACAGAAATCTATTGTTTTAACCCTCTTATTTACAAGCCGTTGAAGCTGATAAATCGGCATAATAGTTTGTGGTTAAAAAAACAACAAAAGAGAAACTGCAAATCGAAGCATTATTTCCAATAATGGGATGGTACTTAAATCCTTTTGGATCTAATTTATTTTTACTGTGGAGATACACGCGTACCTCGATAGCACCTTTTCGATTACGGTAAGGAATCAGCTGCTTTATAAATTCAGCTTCTGGATTTCGAAGGTCTTTATTTTCTTCAAAAACACATGCAATTAGCGAACGAACCACATCAAATTCGGCTTGACTTAAATCATACGGCTTATTGTAATCGTTTTTTTTGGAGGGATAATATGAAAATAGCGCATAATCGCTATGGGCACTCAAATCTAGGGCAGATTTTAACGACGTATGGTTTTGTGTAACTGCGAGTCGAAACATTTTGGCTTCATCAAAAAATTCGAGCATATCATTTTTAAAAACTGCTTGATCTCCCGCTCCATTCATATCCTTACGACTAAAATATAGGGTATCATTTTGAATTCTAACAACACCCTGAAACTTCTCGTATTTGGAATGACCATGATCCTTCTCTTTTGAATTATACACAAAAGTACTATCGCTAAAAATAGTCAATTCATGTCGGGATTCAATCCAATCACCCGATTCATGAACCGCTTTGAACAGTATCTTTTTTAAAGGTATTTCGGACTTGTCTGATGGGTGTTTACAACCAACTCCCAACACTATAAAAACCAATATGATTAGCGTTTTTTGCATAAAAAAATAAAAAAATGCCTTACTGTTTTCAAAATCAAATTGAAAACCAATCCTGAATTAGATTGGTGCTGTTACTAGGGATTACTCGCTGAATAACTTTTCGAAATTGGGTTTAAAATAGTGAGGCCCTTTCATTACTTTTCCATCCTCACGATAAATCGGTTGACCATCTTCGCCCAGTTTACTCATATTGCTTTGTTGAATTTCATCAAAAACCGCTTCAATTTTATGTTGCAAACCATGTTCTATAATAGTGCCGCACAAAATATACAGCATATCGCCTAAAGCATCAGCAATTTCAATAATATCGTTATTTTGAACTGCTTCCCAATATTCTTCATTTTCTTCCTTCATTAAATTGTAGCGCAAAAGCTTTTTTTGTTCTCCTAAATCGGCTGTGGGAACTGTATGAATACCTAAGCCAAAAGCGGTGTGAAATTCTTTAACTGCGTTGATTTGTTTCTGCATAATTGATTAAATTAAAAAACTAAAATACAAAGAATCGTATCGTTTAGCTACCTTTGTTAAAAAAAATTAATAATCCATGTTTACTAAGGGCCAACTTATTTTTGCCGTTTTTTTTGTAGTACTGTTTGTGACTGCAATGGTTATTGCTTATCGAAAAGATAAAGCGTTGCATGAACGCTTTTATAAAGGTAATTATAAAATTTTATTGGCATTTATCGGTTTTGTGCTGTTTTTATTTGCTGTAAAAATTATTACAAAACATTAAAAAACTTAGGGGAATTTTATAAATTTACATCATAAGCTCCTCTCGTTATGAAGATTTTTCGCTACCTAGTGCTGCTTCTCGGATTATTTGCTTTGGGCACTTCGGTTTTTATTGCTACGCAAAAGCCTAATTACAGTGTAACCCGTAGTTTAGTTATCAAGAATCCGCGGAGTGTTGTTTTTGATTATGTCGATAATTATCGTAATTGGGAAACTTTTGCGGCTTGGATTTTGGAACAAAACGGCACAAATTTCGACTATCCCGGAAATGCTTCCGGTAAAGGCGCTGAAGTGCATTGGTCGGGCGATCGTAACGGATCACTAAAAACTATTGGCTACAAAACACAAACTACGCTTTATCAAGTCATGGAAGAGGCGGGTAATACAACCATTTTTCATTGGCAGTTTAAAGATACTTTAGGGGGAACAAAGGTTACCTATCGTATTCAAGGAAAATTAGATTTCAAATCAAAAGCGGCGGCTTTTTTTAAGGGAGGCGTACAATCTACAATGGCAGCTCTTTACGAACGTACTTTAACTAATTTAAGTAAAACACTTGATAAAGAAATAAATACATTTTCAATAAACGTTGGCGAAGCGGTTAATCGACCCCGTATCATGTGCCTCAAACAATATGCACGTTGTTCTGAAAAAGAAGTAACACGAACCATTAAATCTTTACTTCCACGCATGCAATTGTTTTTTAAACGAAACAAAATTGCTGCTTCGGGAAAACCTTTTATTGTATATCACCAATTTGATCGTGTACAACATGAAGTTGCCTTATCGGTATGTATGCCTGTAAGGGATAGTATTCATATTATGGAAGGAAGCGATATCACATTTTTAGTTTACCCACCACACAAGGCGCTTAAAGTTACACTCAAAGGAGATTATTCCCACACCCAAAAAGCTTGGCAAAAAGGATTTAATTTCATTTATGCTAAAAAATGGTTGCGCATTACCCATCTCAATATCACTGAAGTATATCGAAAAAGTATGGCAGAAACACCCCATCCTTCGCAATGGGAAACCGATGTTTATATCCCCGTACAACCTCTTACACTTCAACGTGAACGCCCCGTAGTTAAAGATTCTACGGCTACACAAACCACTAATCAGTCCATTCCAGAAGAAAATTAAACCTTTTGGATAAATAGGAGTCAAATTTGAAAAACACTCTGATTTGGAAGATGAAAAAGCATTCGTAAATGAATTGCTAAACCCACAAACACAGCAAAAAGCATTTAGCGAATTAGTGCATCGCTATCAAAAACCATTGTATCATCATATCCGAAGCCTAGTTTTGAATCATGATGATGCCGATGATGTCTTACAAAATACGTTTATCAAAGTGGTTCAATACCTCAAGGATTTTAAAGGAGAAAGTAAATTGTATTCCTGGATGTACCGCATTGCTACTAATGAAGCCCTTACGTATATCAAACAAAAAGCAAAACGCAACGGTTTCACCCCGCTCGAATATCAAGAAAAAGCGGTAGCGAAATTGGAAAGTGATCCTTATTTTGAAGGCGACGTATTTCAATTGCAACTCCAACAAGCTATTGCAAAACTTCCCGAAAAACAACAATTGGTTTTTAAAATGAAATATTTCCAAGAACTGAAATATGAGGAAATCTCACAGATTCTTGGCACTTCGGTTGGGGCATTAAAAGCTTCTTACCATCATGCTGTAAAAAAAATTGAAGAATATATTACTCACAATTAAACCATTTAAAAGAACTAGCGTCCAATAGGATATGAAACCATTTGAATTTGATAAACAACCGAAAATAAGTGCTGGTTTTACCACTCCTGAGGGTTACTTTGAAAAATCGGCTGCAGAAATTTTGAGCCAAATGAAAGCCCAGCCCAAAAGGTTATCACTTTGGGAACGCAATAAAAAAACACTACTTGCTTCAGCTGCAGTTGTGGTTTTTGGCTTAAGTGTTAGCTTGTTTTGGAATTCAAGACCAAAAGAATACGATGAAGCCCATTGGTTGGCAGTAGAAAATTATGTTACTGAGCATGTCGATTTAACAGATGAAGCCTACATTGATTACTTCAATAAACACGATTTTGAAAACCTTTATCAATCGCAAAATGAAGCAAAAGTTATTGAGGAGGTTTTACTTGAAAACAGTGATTTCGAAAATTATATATTACAATAAACTAAAAAACGTATGAAAACAATCGTAAACAAATCGCAATTCGTTATACTTCTAATGACGCTAGCTTGTACCTTAAGTACAATAGCCCAACCGCCTGGGCGAATGAGAGAACGTATCAAAGAAAAAAAGGAACAAGTCAAATCACAAAAAATTGCCTTTATCACGCAAGAGCTAAATTTATCACCTGATGAAGCTGCTAAGTTTTGGCCCATTTACAATGCCTATGACGAAAAACAAGCGGAAATTCGCAAACAAAAAGTAAATGCATTCATGGATCGAAACGATAGTGATGCGTTGGATCGACTTACTGAAAAAGAGGCGCAAAATGCATTAAGTCAAATGGAAAATACGGAAGATGAGCTCCATAAACTTCGTAAAAAATTCCTAGCTGATATCAAAAATGTATTGCCTTCTGTAAAAATTTTAAAACTAAAACGCGCAGAAGAAGCATTTAATCGTAAATTAATTGAACGCTTGCGCGAACGTCGTGGAAGAAAATAATAAAGTGCTTTTGCCACTCTAGTAGTAAAGGCAACTTGTGATGCACAAGTTGCCTTTTTTTATTAACGCAGTAATTTATAAGCTACTATTTTATTTTTACCCGCTGCGATTAGTGTTTCTGAATCGATAAATCGAATGGTGTATAATTTTGAATCGGAGTCCAAAATTTGCCAATGTTGCCCTTGGTCGTTAGAATAAAACATCCCTCCAGCACCAACGGTAATTAGCTCCCTACCTTTACTACCCGGAACAAACTGTATACATGAAATATACGTTGGACTATTATGTCCAACCCTTCGTTCCCAATGCTTACCGGCATTTTGAGTAAGTATAATATTCCCTTCGCTTTTCATCGGATTTGCATAATCGCCCCCCGCTATTACTCCAGTATTTTCATCATAAAAAGCCGCCGTAAATGCCCCCGTCATCGCTTCTCCTTGAATAATTGGCAACTCAGTTACATTCCAATGTTGCCCGAAATCAATTGACTTCCATAAGCGTGATTTTTTTCCACCAGTGATTACCCAAATCGTTTGCCCTTGGACAACTATATTCGTATTACTTGCAGCAAATGCCGCTTCACCTGAAACAAGTTTTGGCGCATTCTTTTCAGGAATCCGCTCCCAAGTCGCTCCACCGTCTTGCGTCAATAAAATGGCTAATGATTCGTCTGTGGGGTCTCCTATGGCTATTCCATGATGGGAATCTATGAACGAAAGTGCATCATAAAATACTTTTTCATGGGTTTCCTTATACACTTGAATGTTATTTTCCAACTGTGGCGAAAACCGATACAGTTGTGCTGGATTACCAATACTCAAGGCAAATAAATGTTGGTTATTTCGCGCTAGAGAGCGAAATTCAACAGGTAGCTCTGTTTTTAATTGAAGCGTTTGGGCCGCTTTGCTTTTCATATCGACTACTCCAACGGTACTTGAACTACCAGCAAACCATATTTTTTCGGCACTTACTTCTAAAGCGCGTATACTAATGGAATCCTTAAATAAAATTTCTTTTCGAATGGACTGAATTGGAGGTTGCAATGAAGCTTTTTGAAGTGAATTGCATGAAACAAACAATAGAATACTAGAAATTAACAAAAAAGATAACCGCATAAAGCTTTTGATTTTTATACGAAAATAACCAATTTCTAAAACACATTTCTTCAAAAAATATTTTTTGGCACAGTGTTTGGTTTTGAGCTAATAAATCATAAATACAAAAACTTATGAATAAGATATTACTTTTTAGCACACTTTTGAGCGGCTCAATCGCACTAAGTTGGGCGCAAGACCGAACCACGGTTAATGCAACCCAATCTGAAATCAGTGATAATCTTGATTTACGAGCAGTTGCTTCTTTATTCGGGGAAGCAAAAAATTTAGATGATTTTGAACGTCGGTTAAATGATTCTAAAACGCCTATTTCAAATTTGGATTTAAATAACGATAATCAAGTTGACTATTTACGAGTTGTTGAGTCGGTCGAAGGCAATCAACATATTATTGTTTTACAAGCGGTGTTAGGCAAAGACCAGTTCCAAGATGTCGCTACGGTAGAAGTAGAAGTTGATCAGCGCTCCCAAAAAGCACAAGTTCAAGTTGTGGGCGATGTTTATATGTATGGTCCTAATTATATTTATGAACCCGTTTATGTAAGCACACCATTGATTTACACTAACTTTTGGACACCCTATTACCAACCCTATTGTTCTTCTTGGTATTGGGGCTATTATCCATCGTATTACTATGCATGGAATCCTTTTCCAATTTTTAGATACCGACACCACATTGGCATGTGTATTAATTTCAATTACTATTACAATTATGTAAGTTATCGCCGTTGTTATTCTGCCTATAACTTTTACTACAACCGACGTGGTAATTATTATGAACAACGCTATCCGAATCGATCATTTGTACATCGAAATCAAGGAATTGCAAACCGGTATGAATTAGACCGAACTCGACCAAGCCGAAATATTGCCTATCCAAATACACGCGATGCTTTGGCAGGAACGCGCGATGTTCGAAACCCACAAGGAAATAATAGCGCTGGCATTCAATCCGTACAATCAAACTCTGAAGGTAATGTGCGTGGCAATTGGACTTCTGCATCAAATCCTCGTCCCGTTCGAAATGAGGTTTCAAGCACCAATTCTTCTCCACGCCCAACACGAAGCGATTACACAGTTGCACAAACTCCTCGCCCAGTTCGGAATGATTATACAACCACTACACCCTCAGCTCCAAGACCAACCCGTAGTGATTATACCGTTGCAGATACACCTCGCCCGGTTCGGAATGATTATACAACCACTACACCATCAGCTCCAAGACCAACTCGTAGTGATTATACCGTAGTAGATACTCCGCGCCCGGTTCGGAATGATTATACAACCACTACACCATCAGCTCCAAGACCAACCCGTAGTGATTATAACGTATCAGATACTCCTCGCCCTGTTCGAAACGAGTATACAACTCCCTCTACTCCAAGACCCGGCCGTCAAGATTACAGCGCTCCTACCCCACGAATTGAAACATCGACTAACAGTGGTACAAGGCAATTTAATTATTCTTCATCAACAACTGGTGGTGTACGATCAATGAATAGCGCCCCTACAAATAGAGAAGGAAGTGGAGTGCGTGTTCGTCGCTAAGTCCTATTTCAAAAAAGCACCGAAATAATTCGGTGCTTTTTTATTTTGTAATATTGAAAAGTAATACCTTTGAACACTTTTTAATATTTTTTTATGAGTTCGCATTCGCATCAAAATCTCCATGGCAAACTTTCTGCCGCGGGATTATTGGTAACCCTGGGGATTATTTACGGTGATATCGGTACTTCCCCATTGTATGTAATGAAAGCCATTATCGGAGATAGTCCGATTTCAAAAGACTTAATTTTAGGGGGATTATCCTGTATATTCTGGACTCTAACATTACAAACTACATTAAAATATGTTATCCTCACCTTAGGAGCCGATAATCATGGGGAAGGTGGAATTTTTGCGCTGTATGCACTAGTAAAACGCACCAAAATTCAATGGCTTATTGTTCCTGCGATTATAGGTGGTAGTGCGCTCCTCGCTGATGGAATAATAACACCACCTGTTTCGGTTTCATCTGCGGTTGAAGGCTTGCGCAATTTTAATCCAGACATTCCAACGATTCCAATTGTAATCAGTATTTTATTTATATTATTTACGATTCAACAGTTTGGTTCAAAACTAGTGGGCAAATTTTTTGCTCCTATGATGTTGATTTGGTTTACAATGTTGGGGGTGTTAGGTGTAATTCAAATGACACAAAACCTCAATGTTTTCAAAGCACTTAACCCCTATTATGCTTACCATTTATTAACCAGTGATGTTAGTAATCAAGGGTTTTTCATTTTAGGCGCGGTCTTTCTTTGTACTACGGGTGCTGAAGCGTTGTATAGCGACATGGGACACTGTGGACGAAAAAATATACGAGTAAGTTGGATGTTTGTTAAGATTACATTGATTTTAAATTATTTTGGACAAGGAGCCTACTTACTTGCGCACGAAGGATTAACATTGATGGAATTGGGAAGTTCCAATCCGAATCCCTTTTATTTAATCATGGCCAAATGGTTTCAACCTATTGGTATCGTAGTGGCAACATTGGCAGCAGTAATTGCTTCGCAAGCTTTAATTAGCGGTTCATTCACTTTGATAAATGAGGCGATGCGTCTAAATTTCTGGCCAAAAGTGCGTATCAAATTTCCAACCGATCAAAAAGGACAATTGTACATTCCTTCAATCAACTGGTTATTATTTTTAGGATGTGTAGGTATCGTTTTGTATTTCAAAGAATCCAGTAATATGGAGCACGCTTATGGTTTGGCTATCATTTTGTGTATGATTATGACGACCCTATTGCTCAATTATTATTTGATTTTAAAACGAGTGAAATGGTATTTTATAGCTCCATTAATCCTTGTCTATTTAACGATAGAATTTAGTTTCCTAGCGGCCAATATCGTAAAATTTATGGATGGTGGTTTTGTTACATTATTTATTGCAATTATACTAACGGGGATTATGTCAACATGGTATTTGGCGAAAAAGATTAGTAAAAACTACACCAAAATTGTTAAAATTGACAATTATAAAAAGGTTTTAGCCGAATTGAGTTTGGACTTATCCATACCCAAATATGCTACACATTTGGTTTACATGACCAATTCCAATCGTGTAGACGAAATTGAAGAGAAGGTTATGTACTCGATTCTCCAAAAGCGTCCAAAACGTGCAGACATGTATTGGTTTATCCATGTTAATGTCATGAATGAACCCTACCGCAAAGAATACAAAGTAACCGAAATCATCAAGGACGATTTATACCGAATCGACTTCTATTTAGGTTTCCGAGAAGCCACTAAAATCAACTTAATGTTTAAAGAAGTAATTAAAGATATGGTACAAAACGGTGAAGTAGACATTACAAGCCGCTATGAATCTCTGAATAAAAACAATATTATAGGAGATTTTAAATTTGTATTATCTGAAAAATTCTTATCCAATGATAGTGATATTACATTTTTTGAAAATATCGTCATGAATACGTATTTCATTTTGAAAAAATTCTCACTATCTGAAGAAAAAGGTTTTGGTTTAGATTCAAGCTCGGTAAAAGTAGAGCAATTTCCAATGGTGCTTCATGCTCCTGAACGAATTGAAATGCGTCGCTTGGATCAACACAATTATGAAAACGACAAGCATTAATTAAAAAAGCAGTTCCTTAGAACTGCTTTTTTATTACTCCCCGTTTATCTCCTTCACTATTTTAGACTTCTTTTACAACGAAATGAAAAAATGCCCTACATTTGTAGGCTTACTTTTTTTATAATGAGATTACATCGCAATTTAGTTTTTACCACAATTGATGCATTACATGCCATTTTCAATGAAGAAGAATATGCAGATAAAGTAGTTGCGCGTTCGTTAAAAAAAGACAAACGTTGGGGAAGCCATGACCGAAAGTTTGTAGCCGAAACGATCTATGATTTGGTACGTTGGAAACGATTATACGCTGAAATCGCCGAAGTCCGCGCCCCTTTTGATCGGGATAAACTATGGCGTATGTTTGCCGTTTGGGCCGTACTACGCGGTTATACGCTGCCCGATTGGAAGTATTTTGAAGCGACTCCACAACGAAAAATTAAAGGTCGATTTGACGAATTATCGAAAGTGCGAAAACTCCGTGAATCAATACCCGACTGGATGGATGAAATAGGCGTACTCGAATTAGGTGAAGAAGTTTGGACCAAAGAAATTGCTGCGCAAAATCGTTTAGCAGATGTTGTACTTCGTGTAAATACACTGAAAACTACGCGTGATAAAGTACGTGCGCGTTTAATGGATTTAAACATCGTTACCGAACCCATACCTAATTTACCTGACGGATTGATTTTACCAGAACGGGCAAATGTTTTTTTAACCGATGTTTTTAAAGACGGTTGGTTTGAAGTACAAGATGGCTCCTCACAATTAGTTGCTCCTTTATTGGATGTCAAACCCGGCATGAAAGTAGTTGATGCTTGTGCAGGTGCGGGAGGCAAAACACTACATTTGGCTTCTTTAATGGAAAATAAAGGACAAATTATTGCTTTGGACATCTATGAAAGTAAATTAAAAGAATCCAAATTACGTGCGCGAAGAAATGGTGCACACAATATTGATTACCGTGTTATTGATTCTTCAAAAGTCATAAAAAAACTTCACGAAAAAGCAGATCGAGTTTTAATTGATGCCCCATGTAGCGGCTTGGGGGTATTAAAACGTAATCCGGATTCAAAATGGAAATTACAACCTGAATTTTTGGATAATATTCGAAAAGTTCAGGCCGAAGTTTTGGAGAATTATTCAAAAATGGTTAAACCAGGAGGGAAATTGGTTTATGCCACTTGCTCTATTTTACCCTCTGAAAATCAAGAGCAAGTAAAACACTTTTTAACAACAGAAATCGGAAAATCATTTGCATTTATAAAAGATGTAAAAGTTCTTGCGCATGAATCGGGTTTTGATGGATTTTATATGGCCTTACTCGAACGAAAATAAATGTAACCTATGAATAAATTATTTATTACTCTAATATATCTTACAACGGGAATATTGTTGGCTCAAAATGGTGCGCCTGCAAACCCTTATTATAATGGATTCAATTGGAACTTAACCGGAATGAACCTTAAAGATGCTTTAGCAACAAAAATAACCAATACCCATACCAATCAACTTGTCTACACGCCAGGTGTTTGGAATGCCCTTAAAATTGTAGATTTAGATCCAACAAATACTGCCAATGTACTACTAGTTTATGGTTGGGAACCAGGATTAGATGCTGATGCTACTAACGATCGAACGCGCGATAAAAATGCCAATAGTGGAACGAATGGCGACTGGAACCGGGAGCATATTTATGCGCAATCTTTGGGGACGCCAGATTTAGGGCAATCAGGGCCTGGAGCCGATGCACACATGTTACGCGCTTGTGATGTCCAACGAAACGCAAATCGCGGAAATCGGTTGTATGCTTCGGGATCGGGAGCTGTATCCTACAGTATAGGTGCTAACAGTTGGTATCCTGGAGATGAATGGAAAGGTGATGTTGCACGAATTCTTATGTATATGTATCTCCATTATGGAGCCCAATGCTTACCTACTACAGTAGCTGTGGGATCACCAATGGCATCTGATAGCAATATGATTGATTTATTATTACAATGGAATGCTGATGATCCGGTTTCACAATATGAAGATAACCGAAATACCTACATGAATAACACCAACAATACCTTTGCACAAGGTAATCGGAATCCGTTTATTGACAACCCTTATCTAGCTACTCGAATTTGGGGTGGACCTAATGCGCAAAACCGTTGGCCCAACCTTTTCTTGTCCAATGAATTTTTTGATACAACCGATATAGGTATATTTCCGAATCCTTCAACAACTCATTCGGTATATGTACAAACAAATACCACCCTTGATCGCATTGCAGTGTATAATGTAAATGGACAAGAAATTATGCGATTGGAACAGCCTTCGTTTTCCAACAATACCTTGGAAATAAAAGACATTCCAAGTGGTTTCTATTTTTTCAAAATGGAAGTTGGAAGCGAATACGTAACCCAAACAGTAATCCTCAAATAAAAAAAGCCTCCACCTCATAAACATGCCCCAAAAAGTGAG
>NZ_JAIXRZ010000031.1 GCF_027484945.1 Flavobacterium sp. | reverse complement strand
AGTTGGTTTCTTATAAGTTGTGGTTTTAATGTAATTTTCGGTTGTTGTTTGCCCAAAGATTATCATTGGAAACAAAACTAAGATGTAGAATATTTTTTTCATGGCTGTTAGTTTTTATAATGATATTCGTTTTCTTTGAGGATATTATTATCCTTATCCTTAACCTGAACCAGCCTACCGAGACTATCATAATTATAAGTCGTTTTGTCGCCTTTTGGGTCTGTTATAGTACTCACACCAACTAATGGGATGTATGTGTAAGTAGTTATCATTGCATTGGCTAGTAAATTATCATTTCGCAGTGCTGTCAATGCACTAATAAGACTGGCTTCTGTACCTGTATCTGATGCTATTTGGACTGATGTTATTAGATTACTTGGAATACTAGAGTAGTTTATGTTCTCTAATTTTGCTACAAGTTGAGTTTTATGATACCCCCAGATATAACAAATCTTAGTTCCGTTTTGTTGTTGTAGTTCAAGAGGATTACCAAATTCATCATATTGATTAAAAGAAACTCTTGTTTCAAGAGAGTTATTACCTTTTGAGGTTTGAATGAACTGTGGCAAGAGTACTGTATTTCCCCAATTGTTATAAATTATTTTCTGTTCGGAGATTTTATTTCCAGCTTTAAATGTTTCTATTTTTAGTGGTGTATCGACCATATTATTATTTCTCAACGTTGTTATTTCTGGTTCATAATCAAGTTCAGAATTAATGGCGTAATAGTATTTGTTTTCAATAATTAATCCAGTTGAAGTGGTTGATTTTTGGCTCGCCAACTGCATATTACCGGGGTTATAGGTATACAAAATGCTGTTGCGAAGTTGAGATTGATTCCCACTACTATCATAAAAATAGTCTTTAGATAAGGTATTGATAAGTTTGGCCCAGCCAAATGCTTCTTTCATTGGGTAATAGCTAACAAAGTCAGTGACATATTCTCCGCAGTTTCTGGCATTCCAATTTAATTGACTACCAGCAATTATTTGTAGGCCATTAGATAGATATTGTCCAGTTGGATATGTATTAGGGTCTAAAACACCTACTCTATAATTATTATAATTAGGAAACATTCCGGCATAAGGACAATCTAGGTTTGAGTAGAAGATAGTAAAACCTGTTGTTAGGCTATAATCTTCAAACTCATATTGGTTCTCAGTTTCCTTTAAAACTCTACTGTTTTCATCATATTTTTTTGTTTTTAATAGAAGTCCACGTCTATAGTCGAAATTTGCTGTTGGCGCAAAAGGATAAACAATATTTCTTGAATTCATCTCCTCGGAGTAATCAATAGGAGTGAGATATTCAAACTCTGTTCTTCCATTTCCGTTTTCTCTGACAGTTACATTTTTATACCCGACATCAGAACCCTTTGTAGAGATAAAAGAAAGATTATTATAACTTGAATAAACTTCATAGTTAATTTCACCATTAGATTCATTTGTGTCATAAATATGACAAACAGGTCCGCCTCCGAGTTGGTTAAATACTCGCATCATCTGATATTGCATTACAGGCTTTTGAAAAACTAATGAGCCACTACTTTTTGAAGAGTCATTAAAAAAATTATAACTGTAACTTATTTTTCTTGAATAATTGTTAGGAAAACTTTGTGTGTTTAGTTCTGCAGGATCGTTATCGGTATAATAAATGTTTTTAATACGAATGCCACCTCCATATAACCATTTATTAATTTCTGAATTCTGAATCTTTTCATCTATATTAATTATTGCAACTAAACTATGCGGAGTACTTATCCCCCAATCAAATTTAATTTCGTAATGATATCCTGCCTCAAGTTTTAGTTCAAGGGGACATCCACCAGTATATAATCCTTGCGGGACTATTGTTTCACTAGAGTTTGAAGGATTTGTCTTTTTCAAATATAAAAAACCAAGATTTGTTTCATCAGCACCAGAAAAACTAGTATTAAAAACATATGTTTTATTTTCTGTAAATGTCCCTAAATTGTATGTAATACTTCCGATACTATCATTTGGATTATTACTTAAAACAATAGGGGGGAGGTTAATTGTTGATGTATTGTCGGGATTATCCAAAAAGTTTTCTGAATAATCAACCTGATTATCATTATCAGGAATAGGAGTATCGCCAATATAGGAATATGTATTTGGTTCAAATTCAAAAATGGCAGACCCTTTAGTAGGATAAATAATTTGCTTAAGAACGTCTTTTTTACAAAACACCTTATCAGTATCTCTGTTTCGATTAGTATAGTTTACACAGTCATTTTCGTAAATTCCCAGTTTATAATACCCCCAGTAATCCGAAATGAAATCAGTATAATTTACGTCAAGTTTTTCATATTTGAATTGATACTTTGAATATTGATTAGCAATATCTCCTTCCTTTATATTGTCCAAAAACAATTTATGAGTAAACAAATAATTAAATTTATATTCTTTTACAATAGAGTTGGTATACCAGTTTTTAATAGTTATTTTATCTAAATAAGGACAAGCATTTGGGTTTCTCATATTCACATCAATTCTTTGCCCTTGTTGTGTATCAAATATAATTTTGGCTCTACCAATTACTCTTATCTGACTAATTTTTTTTGTGATTATGTTTACTTCTTTTGTAGTATAAGTGTCTAATGGTAATACCCCATTAGGAATGTAACTTGTTGGGCCCCCTACACAAATTACCTCTTGCTGTTGAGAAAAAACTATAGATTGCAATTCAGGTATTACAGGCACATTGTGTGTTTCACTTCTTATAGTTTGTTCTTCAGTATAAGTATTGTCATAATCGAATGCAACCACTAAGTCTTGATTATAAAAAATCTTTGACAAGTGAAAAGCACTTATAAAATTAGAGTAATCACCTAAAAAATTCTCGCTTACAGAATTGTCTATTTTATAACTAATACTTATAGAATGACTTGTGCTAAGTTCTTTTATATCAAAAACATATCTAAATCCTTTAGTATCTTTAATTTCAAAAGTTTTGTCCGCATGATTATAGTTGATAATTAAATTATTTTTATCCAGTTTTACTACTTCAAAAGTTCCATTTGATTTCTTTTCTATAATGAACCTTCCGGTAAACCCCATAAAATTAAATTGATACAAATCGTGTTTAGTATCAAATTTTTGTTTCTCATTTGCTTCAAACAAAAACCTATTTATAGCTTCATCTTCTCTATCAAAAGAGTAGGTTGACGTTAATAAAGGCAACATATCATAATAATTATTATTATCTCCAGCCAGATTACTGTCATTGTGATAAATGCCTATTTTTTTTGAGGTAAAATTACTTGATTGTACATAGGCATCGTCTGGAATATCTCGTACTGTCCTTGAAATAGTTCCACCAGCAATTAAACTCCATCCTAGCCCTGTATATCCAGCATTTTCTTCCTTTTTAATACTAGAGGGACTATAACTCAAAGCTATATTAATATCCAACCCATGGTTAGTCGTTGTGCTGAATAATGGAATAGAAATATCTGGAATTCCTGTATAATTACTAACAGGTACTTCTTCAAATTTCATCAATGCTGCCACAGTTGGAGAGGGTGGAATTATTGTAGGTAAATCAGCTTTTATTTCGGGCGTATTTTGCCCTGAAACCACAATACTCTGCAAAACCACTATTATAAGCAAACTATAATTTTTCATAATCTTAATTTCTATATCTTGTTTTAATAATTTTTACCCCACTATTCTGAACGTCCGTTTTAATATTCACGATATAAACTCCTTCAGGCAGTCCTTGCAGGTCTATCGGAATAGTTCGTTCAGTAATTTCAAACTGCTGTAAAACATGCCCAGCAATATCAACGAGTGTGGCAGTCCCTTTCGTGAAATCGTAACCAACTATCACATTGGTGTAATCAGACGCGGGGTTAGGTATAGCCTCCACTGGTTTTTTATCATCTTTAGGCTTTTGCTTGTCTTTTAGCTTCACTACCCAAAAATCATTATTGCCGTTACCGCTGCTCTTATTGCCTGTAGCTTTAATGCCTCCGTCAGCATTCAGGATAGTTTTACTTGTTCCTACCATCAAATATCCTCCATCTCTAGTCTCAATTACTTTCTTTAAAATATCTTGCCCATCACTACCGACACTTTTGCGCCATAATTCTTCGCCCTTGTAATTAATCTTTATGGCAACATAATCATCTGTTCCGTTTTTCATTTTAGATTCTTCGTTCATATTATTTGATTTCCTTTTCAATGGCTTTGCCTGTTTTAAAGGCAATTTTCTCTTTTCAATTTCTCCCTGTGCATAGCCACCAAGTAAAATGGTTTTGTCATTATTTTCAATCAAAGAGGTCAAAATATCTATTTTGCCAATGTTATAGCTTTCCTGCCATAGGATTTCCTTGCTGTCTTTTTCAATTTTGATCACCCAAAAATCGGTGCCACTTTTATTATTACTTCGTTTATCATTATCAATCTCCGAATTAGAGTTACCTCCCAAAATAATATTTCCGTCATTTGTTTCAGAGACTACAGCCAATTGATCATCCCCATTTCCACCAATGGTCTTTTGCCATTGTTCTTTTCCCTTTTCATCAATTTTGATAATCCAAAAATCTGATTGACCAATATTTTTTTGCGTTTTATTACCTCCTTCTGGCGAATTAGAACTACCTCCCAAAAGGTAGCCTCCATCTTTTGTTGTGATAATACTTCGTAATTCATCGTTATAAATTCCACCAAATGTATTTTGCCAAACAATTTCTCCTTTGCTATCAATTTTAACAACCCAATAATCCAAACCTCCAAAGTTTTCAGATTTTTTATCCCATGAAATATTGGAACTGGAAGTCCCTGCCAATACAAAGCCGCCATCTATTATTCTTGAAATGCTATTTAATTTATCTTGACCAGAACCTCCAATAGTTTTTTGCCATTCTTCACCCCCTTTTGCGTTAAGTTTTATAATCCAAAAATCACTTTCTCCCCTTTTTTTATCTTTCTTGTCTAACCCTTCATCTGATTCTGAATAGCCTGCCAAAAGAAATCCTCCATCGTTGGTAAGCAATACTTGTTGCAAGATATCTGGTCCCGAGCCTCCCATGGTTTTTTGCCAATCCAATTCTCCTTTTTCATCCATCTTCCAAACCCAATAATCCAAATCACCTTTATTATCTTCGGTTTTAGTTCCTGTTTTTTTAGACAATGAACTTCCTGCCAAAATAAACCCATAGTCAGGTGTAGGAATAACATCGAATAAATAATCGGCATGTTTGCCGCCATAGCTTTTTTCCCAAAGTATGTCTTGAGCAGTTACTTGTTTTGTACCACTAAAAAATACCACAGTACAAATACTGAGGAACTTGAATAATTGAATTTGGTTTTTCATAAAAATGATTTAGTGTTGAGTTATAAATAATATTATTAACTGAAAATATTCTATTATTTGATAGATAGTTTTATAATTCTAAGTTCAACTTATAACAGATCTTGTAACATATTACAAGATAATTTTATACTATAAGTAGTTCTAAGATTGAAGTGAAAATGATTAGCTATAGCAAAATCTGATGCCATACAGTTTTTAAATTTCAGAAATAAATTTTTCTAAAAATAACAGTGGGCATAACAACAAACAATACGTGTAAATACGTATTTTTTAATACAAGAAAGAGAACTGTTGGGTGTAATTAATCAAAATACGTTATTAATGATTTTTTTGATGGCAATTTATATTCAATTTAAGATAAAAATGTAAGTTTTGAGCTTGTAGAATAAATCAAAAAGGATACACTCAATGTGACAAAAAGTGTAAATTAGGTATAAAAAAAATACACCTAACGGGCATAATAAAGGACTAAATTTTTAAGTTTTTTTTAAATAAATTTAAATAAAGCATATAGTTATTTTTTTTTATGAAAACTATGGTTATTTTTTGTAAGTATTATTATGACTATATTGTGTATGATTAAATATCCTCTAGTTCAATAATTTGATTTTTAAGAGCAAATAAAACAACCCCAATAAAATTTTTAGACTCAGTCTTTTCCATAATATGATTGCGGTGTTTTTCCACTGTTCGTGTACTAATATTTAGCACCGCTGCAATCTCCTTACTACATTTTTCCTGAGTTGCCAATTTGACAATCTCTATTTCTTTTGGAGTAAGATATACAGTAGGAGTATCTGAAAAAACAGTACGCTTTTTCTTCCAAAGCATAGCCTCACGTATTACCGAACTCAAAGCCATATCAAAATAGTAATCCCTGTCCATAACATTTCGAATAGCATTTTCAAGCATCTCTGGCGATGAGTTCTTCGTAAAATAGCCATTAGCTCCAATTTCCATGACCTTATGCACTGCTTCCTTTGAAGTCAGTTGAGACAATATAATAACCCTAAGTGACGGAACCATAAGTTTTGCTTGTTTACATACATCAAAACCATGCACCAAAGGCATTTCTAAATCCAACAATAATACATCAATCTCATAATCCTCCAAGTACTTTAAAAAAGCCAAACCATCATGCGTGTCATAATCAACACTAACACCATCAATCGAACCCAACAAAAGAGATAAACTTTTTCTAAATAGCTGATGATCATCAACAAGAGCAACTTTTACCATAATTAATCAGATAAATAAATTATATAATGATTACCCTTTTCAATATTTTTTTGTTCCAGTCGAGCAGCTATACTTTGTAAGCGTGATTTTATGTTTTTAAGCCCCGTTCCTTTAGCGTGTCTATATGCCATCATAAAATCAAAAGGAATACCGTCATCTATAAGCTCAAAACAAACACCCTTTTGGTTATTACTTAATCGAGCAACGCAATAAGTAATTGAACCATGTTTTAACATATTCGAGGCCAATTCCTGAACCACACGAAACAACTCATAAGAAATCTTATCTGAAACCAAATTATCTTCCAGTTGTAATTCAATCTTAAAATCTTTACCTGTCGAAGCACTTAATTGCTCAAAATAATCACATAAAGCCAAATTAAATCCTAATGTTTCAAGTAAAGGAGGCATCAATTGATAAGAAATCAATCGGGTATTCTCTATAGCTTGATTCAATGATGTTTGTATAGTAGACAATAACTCAGGACTAGGACTAACCCTGTTTTTTTTCGAAAATAAATGAATATAATTTCTAATAGCAATCAAATCACTCTGTATAGCATCATGTAAATCCTTAGCAATACGTTTTCGCTCTTTCTTCTCACTTTTCAAGGCAGTTTTCAATAATATCTCTGCCTCTTTCTTCTTTATTTTAGTCAAATGCCTTTGGTAAAACAAAACCAAAAACAACATGCCAAATGCTAAAAATAACATCAAAAACGTTCCAATAAAAAAAATTGATTTTACCTCGTTCGTACCATCCATAAACCAACAACTAAAAGTGTCCGTAAAACAAAATTTAAAAGTATATTCAAAAACCAATATGATTGAAGTGAATGAATGTTTATTTTATAAAAAAAATTACTGAGTAAAAATAAAAATAAGGTACCACAATAGTACAATACAAAACCCGAAATAAAATAAAAGGTGCAGTTGCGTAACAAATTATCAATATAGGATTCGGTAAACAATTTTGTGAACCACAAAATAGAAAACACCAAAATAATTAGAGTTGTGTAAACTTTAATATAACTGTCAATTATAAAAAA
This sequence comes from Flavobacterium sp., assembly GCF_027484945.1. Taxonomy (GTDB): domain Bacteria; phylum Bacteroidota; class Bacteroidia; order Flavobacteriales; family Flavobacteriaceae; genus Flavobacterium. The sequence goes on along the minus strand of NZ_JAIXRZ010000031.1, from coordinate 38,258 downwards.
ATCTTCAAAAGTATAACGTTGGAATAAAAAATATACCAGAACTAAAAAAGATATTAAAAAGAATATATTTAATTTTAAATAACTACTATGTAAAATACTAAAGTAAAAATAGTAAATACAAAAAAAGGATAAAATACTGTAAAATATATACCAATTCGATACATCCCATCCAAAAATAAGTGAACCAAAAAGTTCATATAAGCTTGATATAAATGTCAAGGTGATAAATGGAATTATAGGTTTTAATTCTGTTGTGTTTTTACTGCAAGCAATAAAATAGTAGAATAAAGGAGTGATGCCAAAAATAATTACAAAATATAATAAAAACATAACAGCTATATAGAAGTAAACCTATCTGTAAAAGATAGGTTTACTCAAAATTAATGTTTTTTTTTAAATTAATCCAACTTTAGGACACGCTGGAGGGCAAATAACCATTTGATCATAAATGATACCATTATTCAACATATCTTCTTCCTCTTTGTTAACCCCCACCATAATTAAACTAATTTTTTCTAATTCTTCATTATACCCGTTATATATACGAATACCAATACAACCTTCTTGTTCCAATATATTTTTTACATTATCACCTCCAATAAAAGAGGAAACAGTCTGATTAGGAAACTTTTCGGCAAATAGGGTAATCATTTTTTTTGCCTGTTCTACAGAAATAATACTACCTGTGCTAGGATCTAAAGTCATAATGTTAAATTTTTAAATTAATTATACAAACATAATTAGTGTTTACGACTAGCAAAATACGTATTTATACGTATTTAAAAAGATAAAAATCAAAATTTAGTAAAAGAAAAGGGGGTAATTATAAGTATATAATTTACGTGTAAATACGGATTGTAATTAAATGACAATCTAAGCAATTTTGCTACTAGACAAGTAAAGAATTATAAAGTGAAAAAATACTACCTATTCAACGGGCAGGGAGGCATAGGCCCTTTCACCAAAGAAGAACTCAGAGAACAAAAAATAAATAAAGACACTCTTATTTGGTCAGAAGATTGGGATGAATGGATAAAAGCTGGTGAAATAGACGAGTTGAAAATTATTCTATTAATTATTCCACCTCCACCTAAACATAATTTTAAGAGTCCTCTAATTGTTTCTAAAAAATTCAATTTTATCAAATACTTAGTTATAGCAATAAGTCTATTGGCATTTTTAACCATTGCAAGCAAAGTCATTTCAGAATACAACACCAATTCTGATAATCCAGATCTCGAAAGCGATACCCACAAAATGCAAACAAGAAACAATATTACAAACTTAATCCAAGTTACCACCAACCAATATTCCATTAACACTTTTGGAGGCATATCAAATCTAGACATAATTGTAACCAATAATACTGTTTACAATTTAGATCAAATCACAGTGGCAATTGATTACATCAAACAAAACGACGGAATATACAAAACCGAATACCTAACTTTCAACAATATCCCTGCCCATCAAAACAAATCACTATCAGCACCAGATAGTGATAGAGGACTATCAGTAAAACTCACCAAGCAAACTATAACAGCAGCAGCCATAAATCTGTGCTTTGATAACAATATAACACCAATCATTGGTGACCCAGACCCTTTCAGATGCAATTAAAAAACAATACACTATGAAAAAAACAATCCTAATTTCAGCAATCCTAACAACTATAGGAGTCACGGCCTACTATACCGCTGGCAGAAAATGCACCGGTTCAAAAGACTGCAAGGCCTGTAAAAATTGCAAATACTGCAAATACTGCGCTAAAAATGGGGGAAGTTGTGGGGTGTGTAAATAAAAAAGTTAAACTTTAATATAAATAAACATGGCATTTACAGAAGAAATCATTCAAAAAGTATGGGAAAAAGGAGAAGTAGTTCCAAATAATGACAAAAATAATTGGAGAAAAGACCAATGTGGTGCGTGGATTGGAAGAAAGCAATATGGAAATAGAAATTCAAATTATGGATGGGAAATTGACCATATAACAGCAGTGTCTGATGGAGGAACAGATGAATTATCAAATTTAAGACCAATGCAATGGCAAAACAATGTTCATACTTCTGACGGAAGATTAAAATGTTTAATCATATCTGATGGTAATAAAAATATTGAAAAAAAATAATGCAATGGAAATAGAATACAATTACTGGACTGGTAATTTCAATGATGTAAAAACATCGTTGATAAGAAGTGTTGCACAATACAATGTTTACTATAGTAAAATAAAAATAGGCATAACTAATGACCCTCCTAGAAGACTAATTGAGCATGAAAAAACAAAGTTAGGCTGGAAAAAAATGATTATAAAATACCATACTTTATCCGTCAATTACATTAATGAGATGGAAAAAATTATTATTACCCACCATTGGGATATCGTTGAGAATGAAGTAAATGGTGGAGGTGGTCCAAATGGAAAAACACCTCCATATTATCTTTATGTTTTATTAAAATAAGAATAAATGATAAGAAAAATAGGATTATACTTTTTATCGCTTTGGTTGTTATTCATACTCATATTCATTATAACTGTAAAAATCCCTATTTATCTTAAAAAAGATTGGGTTTTTATTGGTTTAGAAAATCTTCTAAAAATAAATATAATTCCATTTTTATGTTTCATAGCAATTATTATTGGATGGATTTCTTTTTCTGATTTTAAACATAAAGTAAAAGGTTCTACTGAATTACCATTTAAAGTGGAGTCAATTGAAAATATAGATTATGAGCATCTTACTTTTTTAACAACATATATAGTCCCTTTAGTTTGTTTTAATTTTATCAGTATAAGATATCTTATTGTTCTTCTAATACTTCTAATTATTATTGGAATTATTTATATAAGAACAGATTTATTTTACGCTAATCCAACTTTAGCAATTCTGCAATTTAGGATTTATAAAATATCAGGAAATTTTGTTAAAGATGGTATCAGGAACAATATAATATTAATAACTAGAGATAAATTACAAAAAGATGATTTAGTTAAATATATAAAACTAGATAATCGAATTTATTATGCAAAAAAACAAGAATGATGAACAAACAAGAATTAGACGGACTTTTAAATTTTATTAATCAACCCAATATTGATTTAAGTATTAATATTTACGCATTACTCAATGGAGATAAAACCCCAAAAAAATTAGATATACAAGCTATTGATTTAACATCTATTAGAACCATATTCATTGATAGTATTAATAATTTAGTAATTAATGAGAATGAATACGTTCTATTACCAATTTCTTCAGCAGACGAAAGAGGTAAATGTTTTTATGAATATGATTTAGAATTACCTGAAGAATTAAACAATCTTATTGATGTAATTGGAAATGATAATATTCATATTTTCAATTTCAATGATGAACAAATAGTTGAAATAAATTCGCTATTAATTGTTATTGGAAATTATGAACATCAGGTTTCTTTATTTAAAAAATTGTCTCCGATTGAAGTTATTGGTAGAGGTAGTTTCTTTTTAAGAAAAACATCAGAAAGATTCGAAAGATTTTCAAATAATTTATTAAGAATAAGTCCGGGATTTCAGGCGCTATCAATAAATGGTTCTGTTATTATTTTAAATCTTAAGACCATAGAAAAAAGTTTTGGTTTTACAGAAGTTATACAAAGAGAAGCTTTACTAGGTATTGAGGCAATTAGAGAAATGTCAATAGTTAAAAACATTGAAGAACTAGAAAGTTTAATTGATAACATTACGTTTGCAAGAAAACTAATTAAAGTAGCACGAAGTTCACCTGTAATTCTTAATAATATTCCTAATTTACAAATCATTGATTTCACAAAGAATCACCCTGCCTTAAGAGGAAAAATTAGATATAATGAAGATGAATCAATGATTAAATTACACACCAAAAAATCAAAAGATTTATTTGTAAAATTATTAAATGATGATTTTTTGACATCTGAACTAACGAGATTATTTTATGATAGTCTTGCAAAAGATGGAATCGATGAAGAAGATAATAATCAACAAGAAAATTAAATAAAAAAAAATTTTTACACCAAGATCTCCGAAGTCTTATGACTTCGGAGCATTGAACAAAAAACTATGATACCCTACTAGTTTGAATTTTTACTTCGTAATTTTTACTTCAAACGCCTAACAAATAATATCTTGAACCCAAAATTCACCACACTACTTCACAACCTCAACGAACAACTCAACTTCATTGATTTGGAGATAGACGACCAAATAAAGAAGTGCGAGCAAGCCATTACTATTATATTAAAATCTATAAACGAACTCAAAAAAGCAACATCCAAAACCAACTTCAAAACAGAAACCGAAGAAATCCAATTCTTCAAAGAAATAAAACCTCAATTCACCTCAAAACTAATCTACTTCAATAGAGTCTATAAAATAGAAATGAAAAAGCCCAACGGAGGCAATCGGGTACTCAAAAAGTATTACAACAACGAGCTCTTAAAACTAAAAGCTTTTTTTGACAACGAATTAGAGTTCTACCAATACTACCGTTCAGGTAGCACCTACTTAGATTTCAAATACTTCCTAAGAGGAAAATTCGATATCAAACTAGCTCTCGACTCTTATTATTTCGAAACAGACACCTCTTTTGCAACATCACACGATTACAAAGTGTCAACAATCTTAGCAAACGACCTTATTGAGTTGTATATTGAAAACCAATTAATTATGTTGGAAAACAAAGAAAATACAGAAAAATCACAACGCAAACACAACCTAAAAATGACATGGACGGGCTCAAAAGTAGCCTTAGTAGAAATGATGTATGCACTCCACACCGAAGGAGTATTCAATAATGGAGCCGCAGATTTAAAAGAAATAGCCGAATATTTTGAACATATTTTTGAAATTGATTTAGGACAATACCGACGTGTATTCCTTGAAATCAGGGCTAGAAAGAGTGATAAAACAAAATTTATCACAACACTCAACGACCACCTTTTAAAAAGAATGGAAAACTCAGATGAGATAATTTAAATAAAAATCGTTCACAACACGATCTCCGTTGTGAAAGAAAAACTTTCAAACACTTCAAATTTGTACCATAACAATTTAAAATATACGTTATGGCAATCGAAGTTATCACTCGTGAAGACTTAAACGAATTCAGAAGTCTTCTTCTCAATGATTTAAAAGAAATCATTCAATTTAAACCACAACAAGTTAAGCAATGGCTGAAGTCTACTGAAGTACGAAAGTTGCTTAACATTTCTCCTGGAACACTTCAAAATCTCCGAATTAATGGTACTTTGACTTTTACAAAGATTGGGGGTATTATGTATTACAACTATTCAGATATTGAAAAAGTTTTGAATGGTAATACAAGAAAAAATACAATATCAATTTCAAAATAATGTAATTATGAATTACATTAAACACCTCACGGGTTTCTTCAATTGTATTGTCAATGAACAAACCATTTACCCGACCCACATTAGTCTTTATTTAGCATTATTTCAACGTTGGAATGTCAATCGATTTAAGAATCCAATTGCAATTTCAAGGGATGAGATCATGAAATCTAGTAGGATTGCTTCAAAAGCTACCTATCATAAGTGTATAAAAGAATTGCAATTGCTTGGATTTATCGAATATCTGCCATCCTACAATCCTTATTCGGGAACCGAAGTTGTAATGCACAATCTATCGGACGGTAATATCCAAAAAGGCAGTTCAATCAGTGAACGAACCTGTTTATTAATTAACCCGCCTAATAGGCAGGCTAGAGAACAAGTTAATGAACCGCATATATATAATAATAAACAAACATTTAAAAACAATAAAAACATATCTATTGAAAGCAATTTTGAAGATTCAATTCAAGAAGAATTTTTAAAAACTGGTGAGAAAGAAAAAAAAAGTTCCGCGAAAAAAAAAGAAAGTCCAAGTTTGGAATTGGTCATGGAATATTTCAAAAATCAGGAATACTCTGAGATTGAAGCAGAACGATTTTTTAATTATTACACAAGTACAGGTTGGCTTGTTGGTGGTAAGACAAAGATGAAAGATTGGAATGCTGCTGCAAGAAACTGGATGCTTACAACTTCTAAATTCAGTATCAATTTACCATCAACAAAAAAAAAAACAAGAGCCAATAATTTACAAACCAATGTAGACAAGGATTATGCAGAACCTTTATAAAAGAATCAACTATGAATTTACAGTACAATTATCCGGAAATTCTAGCTTGGTTGGAACAGAAAGGCAAACAAGACTTTGGAGAAAAATTTCATTTTAAAGAACAGGACACACTCAACATCACAAAGCTTGTAGCTTATTTTCTGAATGATGAAGCAAAAACGAATCAGTTCGATATCGATTTGACCAAAGGGATTTTATTATCAGGACCGGTAGGCTGTGGTAAAACAACTTTAATGACGTTGATGAAATATGTTACCAAACCAAACAATAGATTTTATTTAAAGACTTGTAGGGATATAAGCTTTGAATTTATTAAAGAAGGCTATGAAATAATTCATCGTTACAGTCGTGGCAGTTATTCCCAAACCGAGTATAAAAATTTTTGCTTTGATGATTTAGGGGTTGAACAAAACTTGAAGTACTTCGGAAATGAATGCAATGTAATGGCTGAAATCATCCTTTCGAGATACGATCTGTTTGTTGCAAGAAAAGTGCAAACGCATTTGACCACAAACCTTTCTGCTTCAGAAATAGAAACAGCTTACGGAAATCGCATCAGGTCAAGACTAAGGGGAATGCTGAACCTCATTTCATTTGATAAAAACACAGCAGATAAACGCTAATTAAAAATACTAAAATGAAAATTACCTTAAAGAAAATTAAGAAAATAGACATTGAGATAATACAATCTGAATTGCTGAAATTCATCCGTTATAAAGTCGACAACATTGCTCATTGCAAGGATTATGAAAAGTATTGCAATGATATTGTAGTGATTGACACGTTGCAAAGCATGTTCTATTTGTTTAGGAAAAAAATTGAAAGTAATAGGACTATCTCCAATATTTCATTAAGCCCAACACAATCGGTCATTTTACTGTATTGCTGCCAATGGGAAAGGATCGAAAGAAGCCGGGAACAGCGAATTACTATGCAATTAATCTCGGATTCCATTCACCAAAAATTAACCAATATTAACTAATGATGAAACTAAAAAACCGCTTCAAAATAATATATCTTAATTTATTTGTTCTTCTAATTTGCTTTACAATAATGATAACTGCACCGTTGCATTTCTTTGATTTTATCATTTTTGGCAAAAACCGAATATTGAAATATTTGGAAGATAAAATCTTTAAAATATTGTTTATGATCAATGACTTGAGAAAAAATGTTTAATCTTAAATAGCCTATAAATGAGTAAGGCAAATAAAAAACCTCTTCCGCATTCAGTAACCAAATCGGAGTTGATTGAAATGTATTGCAACCAATTCAGTGAAGCCAAAATAAGGAATCAAATCAATGAAATTCTAAAGGAAAAGAACATTTCAAAAGACACTAAGATAATCCCACATTTAGAATTTATGGAGTTCGTCGAAACTTACGGATTACCCAAAGGTTATCATTATGAGGACGATGTTTGATGCAATAAAATTGCAATGTTACCTGACAATACTTTACAATACCTAAGAAATCATTACAATACCTTTCAATACCTCTCCATACTTCAAGGCGAGGTTTTTTTATTTCTAATATTTGCTCATGAATGCTAGGAAATGAAAATGACCAAAGATGAAATCAACCTAATTCTAAAGCGAAGGATAAATAACGGAGAAGAATTCAACCATTTGATTGAAAAGCCAAATGGGCAAAAAGTAAAACTGAAATCTGGTAATACTTTTTACTCAGTCAAGATGATGAGAATATGGGTAGAGACTTTCTATAAGCAGGTTGCTAAATTGTCACTTTTACTAAAAGGCAAAACAATAAAAGAAACCTGTGATAAAATTCATTATTTCCTGTATTACGACATTCAATATCAAGCAGATGGAGTAACTCAGAATTTAAGGAGTCCAGCTAATAGTTGGTTTAATCGCAGGGAAGGAATTGACTGTAAAAGCTATTCGATTTTTGCCAGTTCGGTTTTGATGAATTTAGGGATCAAACATTATATCCGGCAAATAAAACAGCCAAAGTTTAACCCCAAGCAGTTTACTCATGTTTATGTGATTGTTCCTGATAATCAAGCAAATGGAAACTTAGATGAAGGGCATTTTATCATTGACGGCACAATACAAAGTAATAAAGAGCCAAGTTATACCGAGAAAAAAGATGTTTTTATGGATCAGAAACTACCCCATATCGGACTGAATTGTCCCATGCCCCAAAAAAGGAACTGGTATGTTACAAAGAAACCTTCTTCAAAAACATATGAGTTATATGACTTTTCTAGGAATGCTGAACAAGCGAAAAACATGTTGGCTTCACTAGAAAATCAAGCAGTTGCCCATAAGTCCACTAGTCAAGGCGGAGCCTATAACATTTATGTAAAAAGTAATAGTGTATTCGGAAGCAAAAGAGGCTTGAAAGGCGCAGCTAAAACAGGGCAAAAAGCAAAAAAAAGATTTCCATTTTAAATACGAAACCATGATAATATTAGAAGAACAAACCGGATTAAATGCAGGCTTGAATCGAGGTTTAAAGATTGGCAAGTTCCTTAAAAAGAATGTACGTCTAAGAAATGTTTCCATTAAAAATGCTATAAAGGTTGGGAAAGCAGTGGCTCCTATTGCATCAGCAGCAATGACATTCGTTCCCGGCGGTGGAGTAGCCAGTAAATTGATGAACAGCAAAGTGGGTAAGATATTCACTAAAGTAAAAAACGGGAAAGTAGTAAAATTTGCTACCAAAGTTGCCAATAGTAAAGTTGGAAAGTTTGCATTAGATAATGTAGTTAAACCAACTGTCAATAATGCTTTTGCCAATAATCAAATGGAAAATTCTGAGCCAGTTGAACTGATGCCAAATGCAACTCCGACACCAGCCCAATTAGAGACAATTGCGCAAACTAAAGGAGTTCCGGCGGAATCCTTAACTACAGGCACACCAACTGGCGAAGGACTTCCAAATGATTCACAGTTAGAAACGCTCGCTAATGTTAAAGACATCCCAGTGGATAATTTAAAAGAGGAAGCTTCAGTGCAACGAGAAGTAAATAAAAATGAAAGTGGATTATCTGAAAAACCAAATTACACCATTCCAATTGTTATCGGTGTTGGGGCCGTTGGAGCAATTCTCTTAGTAACAAGTTCAAAAAAGTAATTAATAAAAACAGACATGAAACAAGAATTAATAACAATCAGTTCAGCGGTTGTTGTAGGTGCACTCTCCAGAGGACTTACAGGAACAATGACTGAAAAATCATCAAACACTGTCAAAGGTGTTGTGAACGGTGTTGTTGCCGTTGGTGCTGGATTTCTAGCCATAAAAGTCAATGGTAACGATACCAAGAGTTCGCTAATGAGAGGTTCAGCAATTGGGGTTTCAATAGCGCATGGATTAGAATTGGTGAAAAACATTTTTTCATCCGAAAAAATTGCTGCTAAACTAAATCCTGAAGCTACAATGGGTAGATTTCTACAAAAAGCAGCCGGTCTCTCAGGAGCTGTAAATGCCTTAAATGGTTATATCGATGCTTATGGAAACTATCATGAGGATGGTTTAGGTGGATATATCGATATCAATGGAAACTATATAGAAAATGGTTTACATGGTTATGATGAGGAAGGTCTTGCGGGCTATATTGATGCAAATGGCAACTATATTGAAAATGGTCTAGGAGGTTCAGAAGAAGGCTTAGCAGGATCAGAAAATGACGGATTGGGTGCATATGAAGATGATGGACTTGGTGCCTACATGGATGAAAACGGAAACTACATTCTCTAATAAAAACAAAATTAAAATTTAAGAAAAATGGAAAATAGAAATCCTCAGTTGCAAAGAGCTATTAAAGTTTTAGGTGCAAGACAACGACAAATCACAAACGTGGTTAGACCTCATGCTACAAAATTGGTCGACAAAACGTTCTACTTGAATGTTCGAGTTGATGGGATGAGCGGGATCAATGAACTTGTTGACGCCAATACAAAAAAAGTAGTTGGGATTACCAATTTAGATGGTAATCAATTAAACTCTGGTCGAGATGTAGTAATTGATGCTATTCGAGTGCAATACACTACAAGAGGTGAAAAGATCGAAAATGCAGATTGGCAAAGCAGAGACACGTTACCGGCGGAGCTTCAAAATGCAGAATTGCGACTGATTCAAACCAATGACATGTTAATTGATTTGCCCCTGACTGATGTGCAGAATTTCAAACAAGACGATTACCGACCAATTGCAACCACCCCGCTTTTGAGAGCCAAAGAAGAATTTAAATTGGAATTGGAATTTCCAAAAGGAGTTACTGTTCCGGCTGGTAAACCTTTATTCTTGAGACTTGAATTCAGAATTACAGAAGCTAAAAAATAATTTCATCTTTAAATTGATGGTATGAGACAAATTCAATATGTAGTAAAGGCAGTTATCAATCCTGGTGAGTTAAACACATCGGTCAATTTTAAACTACCTAGTGGCTTTACAACAGGTGCTGCCCTTTATACCAATGGAGTTGAGAAAAACACAAATGCAATGGCTACCATCGAAATGAAAGATGACAATAGTATTGCAATTGCTCCCTCGGTTCACATTGATAATTGGAGGCAGTCAAATGGTGGTGAGTATGAAAAAAGTTTCAAGCCAATGAATTTCGATACGGGCAATAAGGATTATTCATTGATATTTTCACTAGATGAGAAACTTCAAGGTGATATTCCTTTGAAATTACATGTCGTTTTTCTTTATAACAATAATGTAGAAAAAATGTAGCATGTTCGTAGAGTCTTCATTTATTACAAAAGAATTCAGAGAGGAACAAATTCCAATTCTAGAAAATGTCACTTCACTTTCAGTTCTGAATAATGGCAATAGTATTGCAATTATCAATGGGATTAAAATTTACCCTACTCAAAAGCAGATTTTGATTGTTCCAGATGGGACATTTTCTAGAGTTCAATTAGAAGTTTCCTATATACCTACAGCTACAAAAGTTGACGATAGGTTGGTGAATAAAATACTACTCATTTACAAGAAACTAATGTAAAAAATGAAACGATTTGATGATTTAATAGAAAAGCTCAATAGCGATAAATTTTGTGCTGTTACGATCATCGATAAGAGCAGTTCTAAAACAATCTATCGAAATATTACTCATGAATTAATTAAAAGTGAGTATGGATCCTCGGAAGAATTTTTTGAGAAGATTTATGCTGAAGGCTATACGAAAATAGTCATTCAGGAAAAGCGAAAAAATGGTATAAATGCTTTCAAAATAGAAGGAGAACCTTTTGAAGTAACTTTTGGTGAATCGAAATTGATCGAAGATCAAAATGAACCAATGCAAGAAGTCAAAAAAAAGAAAAAGAAGAAAAAAAGCGGACTGATGGGATTAGGAATTGCTGAAATTTTTGATTTAAAACTTCAAGCACATGATCGTTCAGAACTGGCACGAAAGCTTGAGGAATCAGAAAGAATGAATCGAGAATTACGAGCAAAAAACGAAGAATTAAATGAAGAGCGATTACAACGAAAGTATACAAAAGAAAGCAATGATAGTCTGAACAATATGCTGTTGGGAGTTGTAAAACAAGCACCGCTTATTTTAAAAGGGTTTGGTTTTAATGTTCCCAATGAAAGTAGTGGTTTAGCGATTGCTTCACCTGATGAATTAGATGATGCAAATACCTCTGATATCAAGAAATCATTTATAGAGATTGTGAAAACTCTTGATGATGATACTATTTCATTGCTTTTAGTAATTTATCAAAAAATCAACGAGAAGTCTGAAACGAACCTCTTTTCACAAGAATTATTTGGATTACTTCAAAAATATCAAATGTTAGTATGAGTATAATAACTGTAAAAACTAAAGAATTAAACCCATTCAAAGTTCAGAAAAAGGCAAAGCTTATTCGAGAATTAACTGATTTAGAGAATGAAGTTCTGGAAAAACTAGTAGAACTGAAGAAATCTAAAAAAGCCATTGCAATGGTTACTGATGCTGAAAGTTGGCAAACGATCAAAGAGTTTATTATGTAGATCCAGTTGTAGATGTTGCTCCAACTTAAGAAAGTAAAGTTGAAAACAGTAACGATAAAATTATCCAACTATTGGGTAAACCCTTTAGAAAGCTAAAAATGAAATTCTTGAAATTAACTTAAAATCGGGAGCAATGCTACAGCCAACAGTAATATGAAAGTAAAAGGTTTACATAATCCGGCAATTATAGCTGCTGCATCAACTCCACAAGGGCAAAAAGCAATTGCAAGTACTCTTGAAAATGCTAATACAAGTGTAAATGCAACTTTTTCAATTGTAAAAGGTGTTTTAAAGACTGGTCTTTTTTTGGGTATTGGTTACTATGCCTACAAGAAGATTTTTAATGGTTTTTCACCACTTAAAGAAAATAAAAGAGATCGACCTAGTAATATATCCAGTGGTATGGCCAAGAATAAAGCCGATGCAATTTACAGTGCAATGTATGGAATGGGAAACGGATTTAAGTCGGTGAAACAAAATCTCATGGGAATCAATGCGAATGGTTTTGTTAGAATTCATAATGCTTTCGGACTCAGAAAAGGAATCAACCCTTTATCTAAGAAAATGAACTTAATAGAGTGGTTTAATGATCAGTTTAGTCAAAATGAACTGATGGAATTACGCTTTATCGTTCCCAACTTCTTATAACTATGGATAGTTCAAAATTACTACCTATCTCGGTTGCATTAGCGGGATTAGGAATATTGGTTATTGCTGTTTCTAAAGCAAAGAAAGACAAAAATGGTAACGCATATTTGAATCAAGGGATGATTACTGAAAGCTTTAATGCTAAAGAAATTGCAGCGGTATTATATAATGCTATGAAAGAAGTCAATTTCACTAATACGGAGAAACGTAAAACCATTTTCACAACACTTACTGGAGTAAGTCAAGCACAATTCTCTTGGGTTGTTAAGGCATTTGGAAGTCGGTTTTATAATCCCACTACAGGTAACATCTATTTTGCTTTTTGGCAAACTCCAACAAAGCATCCATTGAAGACCTGGCTTAAAGAAGAACTCAGTGAGAGCGACTATAATTTATTGAAATCGAACTACCCAAAATATTTGTAAAAATGACTACCGAAGATAAAATTTGGATTGGTGGAGGTATTGCTCTAGCTATTGGCGGAGGCATTTACTATTTCATTCAAAAAAAGAAGAATGACGAAGATTTGATGCAAGAACCAGAAGCCGATTTAAGTGAGCTGCCAACACCAAAAAGTCAATCTGTCCCAATTAAGATTCCAAGAGCGGCAACAATACCTATTGTTCCTGTAAAAATTGAGCAACCGAAACCAGAAAGGACAGCTGATACTTTTAATTATAGAATTGGACAGGAAGTTATGGCTTCAGGATTCAATGGAACGAAAACCTATGATGCTCGAAAAATGGCGGATGGAAATTATACTAGTGAAGGCATTCGAAAGGCTACATTTAAAAGAGGAGATAAAATCGGAAAAATCATTTGGGTTGGTAAAAAGCCTGATGGCACTTTTAGATATGTAGTACAACGAGTTGGTAATTTTTTAAATGATAACTATTGGATTGCAGATCATAGTGTAATCAGCCCAATTGGTAAAATCTTGCCAACCACTCTGGCAATTAATGCTCCTTCAGGTAGTGATTTGAATAAAATACTTAAAAAAGAAAGCAAAGGAACTGAAGTAAGGGTATTGCAATCGCTACTCAAAGTGACTGTTGATGGAGACTTTGGCAGAAATACAGAGAATGCTCTTTATACACAAAAAGGAATAAAACAAATCAGACTTAAAGACTGGAGATAATGAATGTAAATACAGGAGTATGGATTGGTTTAGGTGTGTTGGGCGCAATCATTATTGCTTCCATGGGAAATGATGATTCAGCTAAAAGTAAATCTGTAAAAACTAAAGAACCGAAAATTGAACCTAAAAAAGTGCAATTGTAATGGATTTTTTATTGTCAAACAGTGCACCGCTTTTGAAAGCGTTTAAGAAATATGCTATTAACACACCTAAGAGGATTGCTCACTTTTTGGCACAACTTCATGAGGAAACAGGCGGATTCGTAAGACTTTTAGAAAACTTGAATTATTCTCCGGCTGGACTGATGGAAACCTTTGGAGCGAATCAAATTACACCGGCGCAAGCAAACCAATACGGAAGAACGGCAAATCGCAAAGCCAATCAGGAAGCTATAGCCAATATTGTGTATGGTGGTGAATGGGGAAAGAAGAATTTAGGAAATACCCAAGTCGGCGATGGGTGGCGCTTCCGGGGTCGTGGATTGATACAGTTGACAGGAAGGGCAAATTACCAGGCGTATAAAAACTACTCTGGAATAGATGTGGTGAGTAATCCCGATCTAGCCTCAAGACCTGATATTGCAATAGATATTGCAGGTTGGTTTTGGAGTATTCGATACAATTTAAATCCGATTGCTGATAATAATAACATTTCATCCATCACGAAAAAAATTAACGGCGCACTTACCAATTTTTCTAAAAGGATCAAACAACTTAACTACTATTCAAGCTTTGATGTTTTTGGAATATTAAAAAAAAAAGCGAAGCCGAGACGGATCAGCAAACCGAGTGAAACTAATCGTAGCTACTACAACCCTTTTACTCGGTTGCTCCATTTTAATCTATAAACTCAACAAAGCATAACTCTATGATGCCAATTGAAACGTTACTAAACTATTTTCTGGGATCAACAACACTAATTTCAATATATATCGCTTGGCGTTCCCGTAATTCAGAATTAAAAAAGAACGAGGCTTCAGCACTTGAGGCAATAGATTCCATTTACACCAAAATGTCAATTGTAACTGATAAAAAGTTTGAGGAGATGCAAAGAATTATTGATGCCAATACTATTGAGATCCGTAATCTGAAAGAAGAACTTCAGGAATATCGGAAAAAGTGTGCCGGTTGTCACAATAATAAAAATCATGAAAAGACAATTCCTTAATAGAATAATCTTGGCCGCAAGTATTTATTACGGTATCGATTTATTTCAAATTATTGAAGCATCAGAACTCCTTCTATTAAAATTAAAATATCAATTCAAAAAGACTGAACAATGAATAAAATAGTCCGAATCATAACCCTATTTTTCTTTTTCTCACTCGTTTTTACTTCTTGCTCTTCATCCAAAATACTAACTAAGGAAGACACCCTGATAGAAAATGAAATTAATAGAAACGACAGTATAAAAAATACGGTTGTCAATAAGGAAATCAACGATAAATTAATTACGTCTGTGATTCAAAGTCAAACTGGAAATGCTTCATTAGATAGTATAGTAAATACTAAAGTTGATGAAATTTTATCTAAGCTGAATACTTCTAAAAATTCAGGGGATAATAGTTATAATCTTATTTATGACAAGATAAAAAGACAGTTAGAATTCAATGCTAGAATTGCTCAGACTCAAGACGAGAAATTGGCAGTTCACAATAATAGTTCTCGTTTAGTTTTCAGAGACAGGAAAATACCTATTGAAGTTATCAAACCACTCTCCAAAATAGAAAAAGCATTGCTTATTCTCGGAGTATTGGCTCTTATCTACATTGGATTCAGAATTGTATTGTTTTTACGTAAAACCTCAAGCTCATGGGTATAAAAGCAAAATATATTATAATCGGCGGAGCTATTTTAGGTATTGGTGCTTTGTGGTATAACAGTAAAATTAACCGTTGGAAAGAAACCATGACTAAACTAAAAGCATTACCTACTGGACTTCGAAATTTTGATATCAACTTTAAGCGGATGCGATTTAACTTGGATGTTACACTGTATAATCCCACTAATGAAAGTTTTAACCCGGATGGAATCATGGCAGTTGTAAAAAAAATTGTTCTTAAAGACAAATTAGCCAAAAAGTTTGCTACGATTACGGTAAACAGATCTTTTGTCTCACTCCCTGCGAGAGGAAAGTTTGTATTGAAAGATTTGATTGTAGAAATACCCATACTGGAAAACATTTCCAACTGGCAAAACCTATCTGAAATCAAAAGTATCAATGATATTCAGATAGAGACAATTTTAAGTGTAATGGGTAAAGAATATTCAATAATAAAATAGTTATGGATCTAGCAACTGAATTCAACAAACTTGATGGCAGAACCGTAAAAAGATCTGAACTTAGAAGGATTTTGACCAAAGCCAAAAGGCAAAACAACACAAGTATTGTCAACCGTATATCCCAGGTATTAAGACTACATCAAAATAAACTTTTTACCATTGAGCTAACCGATTTAATCGAACCAATGGGGCTTAGTGGTGCAGAGCAAAATATCATTTTGCCTACTCTAGAATATATTTCTGAAGAAGATAGTGAGGGGCTAAATGGAGTTGCCCAAGATGATATCTATGGTTACATCACTGATTTGATCATCAATACTATCGAGAAAGTTGGCCATTTGCCTTGGCAAAAAGATTGGGTTGGTTCCGGTGCTGATGGTGCAGCCAAAAATTATGTTAGTAAAAAGGAATATACTGGGGCTAATTTCCTTTTGAATTTTGATGTCAAATTTGATGATGAAGGCAAGGGTTATTTGGTGCCAATTCAATTCAAACAACCCTATTACTTAACCTTCAATCAGATTAAAGATGAAGGTGCTAGTCTCAGAAAAGACAGTAAAGCCAGACGTGTGATTTACTATACCATGATTTTCAGTTTTGATAACGGGACTTTACAGTTTAAAACCACCGACCGTGAAAAATTTGCAGAATTTGTTAGTTCAAATGGACTTACCAAGGATGATTTGAAAAGATACCTGCAGAAAATACCGGTTATAAAATATTACAATGTTTTTCGAGCAGATGATTGTACCGGTTTAAAATTCCCGGAAGCTGTTGGAAACAAAAAAGTAAATCCGATTGAGCAAGCGCAAAGACTTATAGATGGGTATAAAGAACCACCAACATATACATTTGTTGGAGATAAAGCCTATTATCAACCGGCGACTGATAAACTAAATATGCCCAACATCAAAGCCTTTAAAAAAGAGGCTTCTTACTACTGCACGTTTTTTCATGAGCTAGCACATTCCACTGGAGCTAAAAAGCGTTTAGACCGAGATATGACAGGAGCTTTCGGAAGCAAAAATTATGCTTTTGAAGAATTGGTTGCGGAGCTTGGAGCGGTTTTTCTTTGCTCTGAAGCGGGAATTCTTTTTCAAACCAAAGAAAACTCAGCAAAATACCTCAAAGGATGGAATAAAGTTTTAGTGAACGAATTGGAAAATGATAATAGATTTTTTCTAAAAGCTTCTGCACAATCGCAAAAGGCGGTTAATTATATTTTGAATAGAAATATTTCTGGCGAAAATGAAGATATTGAAGAAAAGAAAGAAGAGCCAACAAAAAAAGTGGCAATTAAAAGGCCTCGTAAAAGACCTTCAAAAAGCAAGGTAAAAACAACTATAAAAGAAGGCGAGCAATTAGCTTTATTTGCCGGATTAGGTGCTAAAGCAAAGACTAAAAAGAGAACTCAAAAAACTCAAAATCATACTCAAACAAAAAGAACAAAGGCTTCAACAGTAAAATCAAAGAGACAAATTAATGTCGATCAAAATAAGAGTATCAATCAACTTCAGAAACTTGGATTTGTTACTGCCGGAGCTGCTCCAGCTGAAGCTAAAGATGTTTTTGTGTTAGGAGGAGAAATTGGGAAATTTTTACAAAAGCAACAGCCACACAAAGCGCTCATTCTGATAAAAGGCAATAAACACAGTTCAAAATCCCAGTTGGCCATGCAGATAGCCAATGCTTTTGGAGAAGAAGAAATACCAGTTGCATACATAGATTATGAGCAAGGCGGTATCGAGAGCAAGGACACTTTAGACAGTATCAATCGAAATACAACCGAAAAAGGAAGAAGCTACATAGCCATAAAAGGTTATTTAGATAAGCCCTTCCAGGAATTACAGGATTTCTGCAAAATAGTCAAAGTCATTATAGCAGATTCCGTTACGGATTTAAAGATTACAGCCGATCAACTCAACTTCCTGAGAACAACCTATCCAAAAGTCATTTGGTGCTTTATTTCCCAAGTAAAAGAAAACGGTGCTATGTATGGAGGTAATAAAATGGCACACAATCCAACTTCAGTAATTCATTGTTCTTCACATCCTGACCCTAGAGAGCGGTTTGCAACGCTGGAGAAAAACCGGGGCAACGACCTTACCTTAAAATATTCAATGTATTTCAAAAAGGTTGTTGGCCAACCCAAAAAGAAAAAGTTATCCTTTAAAGTCAAATAATAAAATTTCAGAAACCATGGTAAATAAAAAAACAAAAAAGAAAGGCAAAAAAAGAATCTCAGCAAAAAGGCTATGCAGTAGCGTTATCAAACGTGAGGGTGTGAAAAAAGACGGAACGTTGAAAAAAGGCTATCGTTATGTCAAAGGCGGAAAAGTTGTAAAAGCAAAAGTAAAAAAATAGGTTTTGATTTGGGTTGATTGGGAAAGCCGTGTTGCAGAAATGTAGCACGGTTTTTTATTTGATTGTTGGTATAAGAATCTAATTTTAGAATACAAACAAGGGTGAAATTTACCTCTATCAAAATAACAGGGGCGTTTTTCTCAATAATTTACTCTTGATTGTTTTTTACCATTTTTTTGGATTAATAACACATTGTGTCTTTAACATTGAGATATTTCAGCTTTATAATAGAGCTTTACAAAACAATATTGCATGAATTTTCAATAAAAATATATGCAATTAAATATTATTTGCTAACTTTGTACTCATGAATAAGTTACAAGAACTAAAAAAGCATTTAAAACGAGGAAAAGTATACCGTAGAGCTGATTTGTCCAAGTGGTCAAAATCTGTTGACCGCCATTTGGATGAGTTGGTACAAGATGGCACTTTGCAAAAGCTGTCACAAGGCTTATACTATTATCCCGAAGTAACTGTCTTTGGAGAGACACCTCCCGAAGAAGAAGTGTTGGTGCGTTCTTTTCTCAAAGACAAACGTTTTCTAGTAACTTCTTTAAATGCATATAATACATTGGGCGTAGGGACTACTCAACTATACAATAGTAAAACAGTTTATAATCATAAACGCCATGGTGATTTTAATCTTGGAGGTATAACTTTTTCATTCAGGGTAAAACCTCATTTTCCTAGCAAAGTAACACCTGAATTTTTATTAGTTGACCTATTGAATAACCTCGATCAATTGGCTGAAGATTCAAAAGAAGTATTTTTAAAAGTGCGTTCCAAAGCAAAAATAATGGATGCTAAAAAACTAAAAAAATCACTTCAAGAATACGGTAGTGTTAAAACTAAAAAAATGCTGGAACCTGTTTTAGCACTATAATATGTCAGACTACTTACACAATCATAAAAATTTCCGTGAACTGCTGCGTATTGTGGGAGCAGAATTTAATATTGAACCTGGTCTTGTCGAAAAGGACTATTGGATTATGCATGTAATCTATGGTCTAAAACAACAAGGATTTCAATTTGAATTAAAAGGAGGGACATCTCTATCTAAAGGTTACGGAATAATACATCGTTTTTCTGAAGACATCGATATCCATATCAAACCACCAGCTGAAATGGGAATCAATGAAAATCCAAAAAATACAAATCCTGGAAATATTCAAAAAAGAAAAGACTTTTACGATGGTTTGGCAAACGATATAAAAATAGATGGCATTATATCAGTAGTAAGGGACGAAGCTTTTGATGAAGAAAGACAATATCGTAGTGGTGGAATACGGTTACATTATGAAAGTAAAACGGATGCCATTGATGGAGTTAAAGAAGGTATATTATTAGAGGTTGGATTTGACACAGTAACACCTAATAATCCACTAACCATTTCTTCTTGGGCGTATGATAAAGCAGTTCAACAAGGTGTAGACATAATTCACAATCGTGCTTTAGATATTGCTTGTTATCATATTGGTTACACTTTTGTGGAAAAATTACAGACTATTGCAACTAAATTTAGACAGGAACAGAAAGACAAAGAAGAACGACAAAATTTAATGCGACAGTATTATGATGTCTATAGCCTATTACAAGATGATGCTGTAAAAGCATTCATAGGAACAGAAGAATATCAAAAACACAAAGAAGCTCGGTTTCCACCCAAAGACTATAAAATACACATTGCTGAAAATGAAGCTTTTTTACTGAGGAATCCAGAACTGAGGGAGCGATTTATAAAACGCTATGAAAAAACGGCAAAATTGTATTATAAAGGGCAACCCGATTTTAATGAGTTAATTGCAGAAATTGGCAAATGGGTTGAAAAATTATAAGCAAAATTGAAGAGATAAACTTTCATGTTCAATGATTGAACATCTATTTTTTAGCCAAATTTTGATAGTAATTTTTAATTCATTATATTTGTTTTGTAAGATTTCAAAATTTGCAACTCAGAAATGAGGGGCAAAAGCGAGACCCTAAAACAGGAAAAAAATATATAATCCTTATATATAAAAGCATTAGAGAAGGAGTACGAATCCCTCTTTCTCCGCGGATGAAAACCCGAAACGAAAGTTTCGGGTTTTTTATTTATAAAAATTAATTAGTTTTTTTTTTTGTTAAATGCAGGTTTCAACTATTCTATTTCATAATGAATTTTGTTTTATTCTTTGGATAAACTCTTCTTTTCGAATGCTTTTTTAGTTAGTTTTGAGTTATGAAAAATACAAAGTTCTTTTTACTTTTCTTTCTTTTGTTGTTGAATACCTGTTTTGCACAGGTATCTATTTGTAGTTGGAATCTCAAAGATTTTGGTCGTTCAAAATCAGATGATGAATTAGAATTTATTGCAACTACTGTTAAAACATTTGATATTATTACGATTCAAGAAGTGGTTGCCGGAAATGGGGGAGCACAAGCGGTGGCGCGTTTGGTAGCAATTTTAAATCGTAAAGGAGCCCAATGGGATTACTCAATTAGCGATCCAACTTCAAGTAGCGAACCTTCTCGCCGTGAACGTTATGCTTATGTTTGGAAACCTTCACGGGTTAAAAAAATAGGTAAGTCGTGGTTGGATCAACATTTTGAAAATAGTATTGAACGCGAACCCTATATGGCTACCTTTTCAGCCAAAGGTGTGCCTTTTACCTTGGTTTCGTTTCATGCGGTACCTAAAAATCGAAATCCGGAGCACGAGATAAAATATTTTAAGTTATTTTCTAGTTATTATCCCACATTAAATCTAATCTTTATGGGTGATTTTAACTGTTCTCCATCGCATACGGTTTTTAATCCTTTACGCGCGGAAGGGTATCGTTGCACGTTGCATAACCAAAAAACAAGTTTAAAACAACGCTGTAAAGGGACTGATTGTTTAGCTTCAGAATATGACGCTATGTTTTTTTTCGCTACTAAATGTAGCTTGAAAAACTCAGGAGTACTTCATTTTTATCGATCATTTACCACTTTAAAAGAAGCCCGAAAAATATCCGACCACCTTCCAATTTGGGGTACTTTTGTATTTTCAAAATAAAACGCTCAAGTATTTTATAATAAAATCGAATTGGAATTATTTGCCCCTATCATGACTGTTTCTTCCCAATTTAAATCAGCAATCACACTCTTTGCAACCAAGATTCATAGCGTATACAAAGCGCATGAAGTTAATTTTGATATGGAAAGCTTTCATGGAAGATTTCACATTATTAGGTGTTTGTTGTTGGCAGATTGTATCTATCGCTTTTATGAACGTAATTCGATAGCAATAGCAATTGAAAAGTCTTTTTATGCCATACTGTTTCATGACGCTATGCGCGAAGATAATGGGACCGATTTATGGGAAAAAGAGAGTGCTGCATTATGCTATACTTATCTAATAAATAATGGGTTTGATGCCGAATTTGCTACGTCTGCATCCACTATTATATTAAAAGCAAATACAAATTGTTTGGAAGAACAGGTTTTGTATGATGTCGATGTTTTAGACTACCATCGTTTCTTTTTTCTACCCGAAGAACGGCACCGATTTAAAGATTATCGATTAAAATTTGCGGGTCCAAATGATTGTTCCGGTTGTTTTGATACTAATTCACGTACACAATTAATTCAGTTAGCGCAAGACTTGGTTATCTTTAGTGAGTCTTTAGTTGTGGAAACAGATACCAATGAATTAATTCAACAATTGGTTAGGTATTATTTAAATGTTAAGCCCTGGTAGTTGTCATAGTTTTCATTTTTAAGCATATATTTTAACATCTATAGTAGCAATATGACACAGATTTTCAATCTTTTTTTACTGCTCCATATTCTTGGTGGGTCATTAGGATTGCTATTCGGTATGTTGGTTATCATTCGTAGAAAAGGAGATAAAACCCATGCACTGCTAGGAAAAGGTTATGCAATCATGATGCTAGTTACTGGAGGGTCAGCCCTTGTACTCGCGGGGTTACATTTGAACTATTTTCTTGGATTAATCGGTATTTTTTCGCTTTACATGGTTGGGTCGGGAATACGGTATAGTATACATCATCAAAAAAGAAGTACGCGCATTAACCTTTCGATTATCGATTGGATGATTACACTTATTATGCTAGTTGCAGGTATTGTATTTGTTTGGATTGGTGCAATTTCTTTAATTCACAGGAATTGGTTTGGATTGGTGTTTTTAACTTTTGGGAGTATCGGACTCCTATTTGTACACCAAGATTTTCAAAATTTCAATGACAAAGCAAGGATTGAAAATTATTGGCTCACTGGTCATCTACAACGGATGATGGGTAGCTATAGTGCAGCAACAACTGCATTTTTGGTTGTCAATGCAAACGATTTACACTTGGGAATTCCCAATTTTATCTATTGGTTATTACCAACCTTTATTTTTACACCGTTAATCATAAAATGGAGTAAACAATAAATGGGATAATTACTTTTTTGATCTCATGTCAATAATAAAAATAGTCCGATTAAGTCTTACCAATTTAAGAGATTACTTTCTAGGGTGGATAAATATATTTAATGTTAGTAAGTTACATACTCCGTTATCTCCAATCCATAACCAATCATCCCTACACGTTTGGCTTGATAGCTATTAGTAATTAGTCGGATTTTTGATATATCAATATCGTGAAGTATTTGTGCACCAATACCAAAATCTTTGGCATCCATTTTTAATTGAGGTGTTTCTAGATTCCCTTCGAGTTGAAGCTGTTTTAATTCGGAAACCCGGTTTAAAAGTTCACTAGGATCGCGCTCACTATTAATAAAAATAACCGCGCCTTTTTGTTCTTTATTGATTAATTGAAAAACATCATCCAATTTTTTATCCCTATAACCGCTTAAGGTATTCAATAGGTCACTATACGCGGGTGAAGATATAATACGGGTTAATATCGCTTCACCGCTATTCCAACTTCCTTTGGTAAGTGTAATGTGAACTTGTTTATTGGTTATTTGTTGATACGCACGTAAGCGGAAAGATCCATATTTGGTTTGTACTTGAAAATCTTCTTTCTTTTGTATAAGGCTATCGTGTTGCATACGATATGCAACTAATGCCTCGATAGAAACTAATTTCAAATCAAAACGTTTAGCAACTTCAACTAATTGAGGTAACCGCGCCATAGTTCCGTCTTCATTCATGATTTCCACAATTACGCCAGCAGGCTTAAAACCAGCTAAGCGCGCAAAATCAATTGCAGCTTCCGTATGCCCCGTTCGGCGTAAGACCCCTCCAGGCTTAGCTGTTAATGGAAATATATGTCCCGGACGTGCAAGGTCAAAAGGTTTGGTATCATCATTTACAAGCGCTAAAATCGTTTTTGCTCGGTCTGCTGCTGATATTCCGGTAGTTACGCCATGTCCCTTTAAATCAACCGAAACAGTAAATGCAGTCTCCATATGGTCGGTATTGTTTTTAACCATGGAATGCAGTTCTAATTCACTACACCTTTTTTCAGTTAAAGGAGCACAAATTAAACCTCGACCGTGTGTTGCCATAAAATTGATCATTTCGGGAGTAACCGTTTCTGCAGCAGCAAGAAAATCTCCTTCATTTTCACGGTCTTCATCATCGACAACGATAATTACGTTACCTTGGCGAATGGCTTCTATCGCTTCTTCAATTGTATTAAGCTGTATTGGTTCAGGCATTATTTTTTGTACTAGAGTTGTTAATTTGATTTTGAATGTACCAATAGTTTAAAGGGAAAAAGGGAAAAGCAGTTAATAAGCTAATCACAATTCCGGGTTCAAACCCTGGAGCATTTTTGTGAATTTCTTGTTGTAATTTATAAACATAAATAAGTAACATAATCAATGCTGCGAATAATCCCACTAAAAGAATAGTAGTATTAATAATGACAGTTAGTATCGCAACAAAAAATACAATTCCATACAAGAGCAGCGCTTTATTGTTCATTTTTATAACCATCTCATAATTTAGATTGGATAAATCGATAGGTTCTATCGTTTTTAAACCATTTCCATTTTCTGAAGCTATTTTATCAGGCGAGGGGGGTAATTGTGTTATGTCTTCTTTTGATTTCTTTTTAAAGAATTTTAAAATGGGTTCCGTTATGACATCAAACGTTACCATACCTCCAATGTCGTTAATTGCCCGATAGGTTAGGAGTAGTGCTAAGGGTAAAAGAATTAGCGAGGAGAGCCATACTCCGAGAAAAGGTGAAATTCCATTTTCTTGTGCTAAGCGTTTTCCAAAGGTATTGATAAAGTGAAAAATTATAAAAATGATTACCGAGAAAACGATAGGCAAACCAATTCCCCCTTTACGTATAATAGCACCCAATGGTGCTCCAATAAAGAACATTAATATACATGAAAATGCTATCATGAATTTATCAAATATCGCAATCCAATGTTTATTGATATTTTTTTGTTTTGCTTCCATTTCAAAAGCAGCACTGTCTAAGTTAAATCCTGCATTTTCAACATTACTGTAGGCAAAACGATAGACTTCTTTTTTTTGATCGGAGGTTAAATAGGCAGTTATATCCTTGGCGGGCATTGTTTTATTAAACTTTTGCATACCTGTATTTGGAGTTATAATTCCTGTTCGGGCATAACTGTTCTCACCATATGATTTTGCTTCTTGCTTATAGTTATTGTTTAACGAGTCTAGCGTATAGCGCAATTCGTTGATGTTTAACATCGTAAATGTATTGCTTAAATCCATCCCGTTTTGACTCTCTTGATTTAGTTTTGATAAATCAATATTAAAAACATCCCGTTTAAATGTTCCTTTCGCAAATGGAATTTTATTTCGATCTTCAAATTTGGTGGCAACATCTTCATAGTACGTACCGTCATGTAAAACCAATTTTAGAGTATTTGAATCTTCACTACTAATCAGTTCACCCGTTTTTGCTTTTATCACTGTTGTATTTCCCCCGCCATTACTATCGGTTCGATGTATTGTGATGTTTTCTAGAAAATTTCCCTTCTCGCCCCGTTTTTTCATCACTTTTATACTGTAATTGCCAATTTCACTAAATTGTCCTTCAGCAATTGCAAGAGCTGGTTTCAATTGGGCTATATTTCTACGAAAATTTATAAACTTATATTCGGCATAGGGAATGACATTGTTTGCAAAAAAGAATGAAACTACTGAAAGAAGTAAAATAAAATACGTTAAATAACGTAACGAACGTTGAAAAGAAATGCCAGAGGATTTCATGGCTGCAAACTCATAATTTTCTGCCAAGCTTCCAAATGTCATAATCGAAGCTAAAAGTACCGAAAGTGGAAGAACCATTGGTACAATGCGCGGCATGGCGAATAACAAGAATTTAATCACCATCAACGTATCCAAGTCTTTGCCAGCTAACTCTGAAATAAAAAGCCAAACGGTTTGAAGGATGAAAATAAAAAAGAGGATTACAAAAACCGAAGT
Organism: Flavobacterium sp.; assembly: GCF_027484945.1. Taxonomy (GTDB): domain Bacteria; phylum Bacteroidota; class Bacteroidia; order Flavobacteriales; family Flavobacteriaceae; genus Flavobacterium. The sequence continues at coordinate 12,285 of NZ_JAIXRZ010000031.1, read as the reverse complement.
GAATGTAATCCAAAAAGACTTTAATAAATACCGATCGATTATTTTCACCGAAACTAGTCTAATTTATTGATGTAGTATTTTGGGTACTTGTTTGCCACAAACGTAAACTGATTTTTCGAAAGCGGTTGATTGGTTTTAAAACTGGTTACGGTCAAGGTTGTTCGCGTTCCATTTTTTCCAATTTCGATTAAGTTGTAAATTGTTTTTGTTTGGGTATCAATACCAAGTAAGATTTCTTTACGTTGGTCTTTGGTGTTGTTGGGAACTAATTTGACCAATTGTATTTTACGACCATTGATATTTTGTTGAATGTCCCAAGTGTATTTATATCCACTATTGAAGAAGGTGAGCATTTTGTTTGGAGTAACAGCCTTTTCATCATTTTCATTTACATTAGAAATGGTTACTTCTTCATCTTCTGGAACAATGGTATAGGTTTTTCTACCATCAAATATTTTGGTAGCTCCCATGAAATTCAGAACATATTTATTGCCTTGCAACGTAACATTTCCTTTACTTTCTTGGTTGATATTTTCTTTCAAATTATTTAAACTATACTTGAAATCGATGACTATATTGTCAAAACTTTTGATTTTTGCGGTAACTTGATCCAATAACGTCTTGGCCTTTTTATCTTGTGAATGACCAGAAATTGCAATAGTTAGGGTGATAATTACCACTAAAAATTTTTTCATTTTAATTCTCGTTTTGTTCATTGTTAAAAAAATGTTCTAAAGCTACAAGATCAGGAATATTTACCGATCGCGCTTTACTTCCCTCAAAAGGACCAACAATTCCAGCTGCTTCTAATTGATCAATTAGACGTCCAGCACGGTTGTAGCCTAACTTTAACTTACGTTGCAATAATGATGCCGAACCTTGTTGTGCTGTTACAATAATTTCGGCTGCTTCCCGAAACATAGAATCCCGTTCAGAAATGTCAAATTCTAAATTTACATTAGCGCCTTCTTCGCCAACATATTCCGGAAGTAAATATGCTGTTGCATAGGCTTTTTGTGAACCAATAAAATCAACAATTTTATCTACCTCAGGGGTGTCTACAAAAGCACATTGTACCCGCACTAAATCATTACCATTGGTGTAGAGTAAATCACCTCGACCTATTAATTGATCGGCACCTTGGGTATCAAGTATAGTACGTGAATCAATTTTTGACGTTACACGAAAAGCTATTCGTGCGGGGAAATTAGCTTTAATTATACCTGTAATTACATTTACAGAAGGACGTTGTGTAGCGATAATTAAATGTATCCCAATAGCGCGTGCCAACTGGGCCAAACGTGCAATAGGCGTTTCCACTTCCTTACCGGCGGTCATTATTAAGTCGGCAAATTCGTCTACAACCAATACGATATAGGGTAAAAACCGATGTCCATTTTCAGGATTAAGTTTTCGGGACTTAAATTTCTCATTATATTCTTTGATATTACGAACCATGGCATCTTTAAGCAACGAATAACGGTTGTCCATCTCAATACATAATGAATTTAACGTATTGATTACTTTGGTGTTATCAGTAATAATAGCATCTTCAGTATCGGGAAGTTTTGCTAAATAATGCCGTTCAATTTTATTAAATAAGGTTAATTCTACTTTTTTAGGATCAACCAAAACAAATTTTACTTCAGCAGGATGTTTTTTATAGAGTAGCGAAGTCAATACAGCATTCAATCCAACTGATTTTCCTTGACCCGTTGCACCTGCCATTAATAAATGAGGCATTTTAGCCAAATCAACTACAAAGGTTTCATTGGAAATGGTTTTACCAAGTGCAATAGGAAGCTCCATTTCTGCCTCTTGAAACCGTGAAGCCGAAATCACCGTTTTCATTGGCACCATGGTAGGGTTTTTATTTGGAACTTCAATACCTATTGTCCCTTTTCCTGGGATCGGTGCTATAATTCGAATTCCTAATGCGGATAGTGAAAGCGCAATATCATCCTCCAAACTTTTTATTTTAGAAATTCGAATACCCGCTTCGGGTACAATTTCATATAAGGTTACAGAAGGGCCAACTGTTGCTTTGATTTGAGCAATGTCAATTTTGTAATTGCGTAAGGTTTCAACAATACGATTTTTATTTTCCTCTAATTCTTCTTGATTGATTGTGATGCCAACACTAGCATAGTCTTTTAATAAATCAATAGTTGGGAATTTATAATTGGAAAGTTCAAGCGTTGGATCAAATAAACCAAAATCTTCTACCAATTTTGCGGCTAAATTCTCCACAATTACTTCCTCATCTTGCGATTTTTCAATAACAAAAGCTTCATCATTGGTTTTGATGATTTCTTTTTCTGTAGTTGAATGTGGATTTTCAGTCGGTTCGTTTGTAAGCAAAACTGGTTCGATATCCGGTTCATGTATGGGTTCTATGCCCGATTTTGAGGGGGTCAAATCTATTCCAGAATAACTTGAAATCGTGGGTTTTAAATCTTCTTTATTAATTTCAAATTGCGACTTGGTTTGTGTGGTATCCTCAATTTTAAAGTTGGACTCACCCTCGTTTTCTTCAACAGCATATTCTTCTAAATTGTAGGCTGTATCTCCGTTTTCACTCGCGTTCAAGTCGTTTAAGGCGTCTAAATCTGCTTGCATCGCTGCTTTTTTCTTTTCAAAATAAGTTTTTATTCCGTCAGGAGAAAGGCGAATTTTAAAAATCAAATAGATGATTACACAAAAAATCAGCACCAAAAGGGTACCCGTTTTACCTATATAATCTTGGATAAAAGCATTGGATTCATAGCCAATTTTCCCACCCAATTCCGGTATTGCATCTGCAAAAAAGCCCAGCAATAGGGAAAGAACGATTAATGCATAAAGGTCCCAAAACCAAGTGTTTTTCAACCGTTTTAAGGGAATGTCAATTGCCAAATAGACTCCTGTTGTGAAGAATAATTTAACAAATAAAAAGGAGGCTATACCGAAACCATCAAAGATAAATACTTCTGCAATCCATGCCCCGAGTTTTCCTAACCAATTTTGTGCTTCCTTACTACGGTCAATAAATGCATTGGCTATGCTTTGGTCTTCTTGTCCGTTAACAAAATAGGATACAAATGCTACCATTAAGGCCACAGAGAAAAGAAGCAATAGGCAACCTAAAATAAATTTATATTGCCTAGTTGTTTTAATTTTTTTTAGGGTATCGTTATCCGTTTCAGTACGGTTATCTACAGTTGATTTCTTGGCCATTATTTAGCTAAATTTGTATAAAAGTAGCAAAAAAAATTATAAGATTTTAGGGAGATAGATCATTGCTCCGATGGCAACTCCTGTAAGCGCTGCAAAAAGAACTGCACCAGCAGCAATATCTTTTATAAATCCAATTTTATCGTGGTATTCGGGGTGAATAAAATCGGCAATTTTTTCTGAGGCTGTATTCAACCCTTCAATCGAAATGATTAAACCTATGGCAAATGTTTGCAACATCCATTCGGTCATTGAGATATTAAAGTAAAATCCAGCAAATGTCATTACAGTTCCTATTGCTAACTGAACCATTACACTATGTTCGGTTGTAGCAAGCTTGTAAGCACCTAAAAAAGCATATTTAAAACTTTTTAATCGTCCAGTAAAGAACGATCGATCGCGTTGAAATTCCATATTTTTATTTTAGAGCTTCTAAAGCAGCATCATAATTAGGCTCATTGGCAATTTCTGTTACCAATTCCGCATGTTTTACAGTTCCATTTTCGTCGATTACAATCACTGCTCTTGCATGCAATCCAGCTAAAACACTATCGGTAATTTCTAAACCATAATTTTTACCAAAAGCTCCCGACTTAAAATCAGATAAATTAATTACGTTTTCTAAGCCTTCAACACCACAAAAACGTTTTTGAGCAAAAGGTAAATCACGAGAAATACAAAGTACTTTAGTGTTTTCTAGGGCCGAAGCTTTAGCGTTAAATGTGCGAACTGAAGTAGCGCATGTTGGGGTGTCGATACTTGGGAAAATATTTAATACTACTTTAGTTCCTGCAAAATCGGCTAGAGTAGTGGTTGATAAATCTAATTTTACTAGTTCAAATTCAGGAGCTTTTGAACCTATTTCAGGTAAACTTCCTGAAGTGTGAACGGGGTTTCCGCCTAATGTGATTTGTGCCATAATTATAAATAAAATACGTACTGCAAAAATACTATTTTATCACAAACAAATCACCTCAATTTTTTAAATTTTAGTAGTAATTCTTGAAATGTAAAATAAAAAAGCGCCCCAATTGGAGCGCATTGCTTTATTTGTCTATCGATCCTAAAACCCGCTGCATAAAATCATTGAGCGCTGTTTTTTTATCTTTGCCATCCTTTATCATTTTGTGAACTTCTAAAGCTCCATAAAGATTGGAAATCAACTCACCTAAAACGTCCAACTCTTCGTCTTTTAACGTCTCTATTTCCGTTAGGTGCTCTAAGACTTCAATCGTTTCGATGATATAATCTTGATCGTTATCTTCGATAAATTGTGTTAAATGCTTGATTACCGGTAGTTTCATCTTAAAGGACTTCTTGAACCAATGCCGTTAAAACTTCTGCTTTATTGGTTTGGGTTTGGTTGATTAAAGCACCGTTTTTAAAGGTAGCAAATGTGGGTAAATTATCAACTTTAGCTAATTGTCGTGAATTAGGAAATTGCTCTGCATCCACAATTAAGAAAGGAATTCCTTCATTTTGTGCGGCCAACATTTTAAACTTCGGTTTCATGATACGACAATTCCCGCACCACGAAGCGGCATATTGTACAATTACCGTTTCGTTATTGGCAATAATTTCTGCTAAATTATCGTGTTCTAATTCTTGAAACATGGTTATGAGTTTACGGATTAAAGGTATCCCAATTGCTAAAATTAGGATACCAATAACTTGTGATTAATGATTAGATAAATAGGATGCAGTACTTGAACGATCGGCATTCATTGCGTCTTTTCCTTTTTCCCAATTGGCAGGACAAACTTCACCTTTCGTTTGAACATGGGTATACGCGTCAATTAATCGCAAATATTCGTGAACATTACGACCAAGTGGCATATCGTTAACACTTTCATGAAAAATTTTACCCGTTTCATCAATTAAATAGGTAGCGCGATAGGTTACATTAGAACCTTCTAACAAAATAGAATCGGTATCTTCATTGTATTCACCCGCTTCAATATCTAAAATACCTAAAGTTGACGATAAATTACGTGTCGTATCTGCCAATAAAGGGTAGGTTACACCCTCTATACCTCCATTGTTTTTGGCCGTATTTAGCCAAGCAAAGTGAACTTCGTTTGTATCGCAAGACGCACCTATAACCATCGTATTACGCGATTCAAATTCTTCAAGAGCAGCTTGAAATGCATGCAATTCGGTAGGACAAACAAAAGTGAAATCTTTTGGATACCAAAAAAGCAAAACTTTTTTATTGTTTTTTACCGCCTCGTCTAAAACGTTAATGCGCAAATTATCACCCATGAACGAAATCGCGTCTACGGTGATGTTTGGGAATTTTTTTCCAACTAATGACATGTGTATTGAGTTTAATTATTAATAAATTTCTACATTACAAAGGTAGGTAAACCTTTAGGTAATAATATTAGTTTTTATTATAAGTTCTTATTATTGAATAGATTTTGATTATTGTGTTTGATTGTATGAAAGATTTCCAATCAAATAAAAGTTTATATTTGTTTTTTCCAATAATAAGGCAATTATATCTATGAAATTTTCAAACTTATTTCGAAAGAAATCCGTACATGACATCTTAAATCAAGTGGCTAAAAATGAAGCTGATGGACACCAATCTTTAGGCAAGCATCTTTCAGCTAGGGATTTAACCTCGTTTGGAATTGCAGCAATAATTGGAGCTGGAATCTTTAGTACTATTGGAAAAGCAAGCGCCGATGGCGGACCTGCAGTTATCTTTTTATTCTTATTTACAGCAGTTGCCTGTAGTTTTGCAGCGTTTGCCTATGCCGAATTTGCTTCAATGGTTCCTGTGTCAGGGAGTGCTTATACCTATTCGTATGTTGCTTTTGGCGAAATTGTAGCTTGGATCATTGGTTGGGCATTAATCATGGAATATGCTATCGGGAATATCACGGTTGCTATTTCTTGGAGTGATTATTTTACCGGACTTTTAGAAAGTGGTGGTATTCATTTACCCCAATGGATTCAAATGGATTACCTTACGGCTTCCAATGGTTTTAAGGAAGCTACAACGCTAATGCAAAGTGGAAAAACTTTTGAAAATTTAAGTGAAAGTTTGCAGGCATCCTACATCGCGTGGACTTCTGCACCTTCGGTTGGAGGAATTCATTTGGTTGCTGATTTACCGGCCTTGTTGATCATTGTTGGGATTACTTTTTTGGTTTATCGTGGAATGAAAGAGTCGCGTAATGCCAGCAATTTAATGGTAGTGGTAAAATTATGTATTATTTTACTGGTTATTGCAGTTGGTATATTTTATGTGGATACGGATAATTGGAGTCCATTTGCCCCCAATGGAGTAACGGGCGTTTTAAAAGGTGTTTCGGCAGTGTTTTTTGCCTACATCGGTTTTGATGCAATTTCTACTACCGCAGAGGAATGTAAAGATCCACAACGCGATTTGCCCAAAGGGATGATGTGGGCAATTATTATTTGTACTATTCTCTATATTGTTATTGCCTTAGTGCTTACAGGTATGGTTTCATATGAAAGTTTAAACGTGGGTGATCCGCTTGCTTTTGTATTTGAGAAATTAAATTTAAAATGGATGTCTGGTATCATTGCGGTAAGTGCAGTAGTTGCTATGGCAAGTGTATTACTGGTCTTTCAAATGGGGCAACCGCGGATTTGGATGAGTATGAGTCGAGATGGATTATTGCCCAAACGGTATGCCAAAGTACATCCCAAATACAAAACGCCTTCTTATGCTACTATAGTAACAGGATTTGTGGTCGCGATTCCCGCATTGTTTTTAAACCTCACGATGGTAACGGATTTGTGTAGCATTGGAACCTTATTTGCTTTTGTTTTGGTTTGTGCAGGTGTTTTGGTGCTCCAAAATAAACCCGATGTACCTCGCGGTAAATTCAAAACCCCTTACATCAACGCTAAATTTATTTTTCCATCAATGTTGTTGCTTGGTTTTGTTTGTGCACTGCAATTTTTCAATCAAGAAGTGGCCAATTTTGTAACCAACGCCCCCAAATTAAATGATGCACATACTTTGGTTACTTCGTTAAACAGCAACCAAGCGAAAGAGGTCACCAACCATCTGTATGATTTAAAGTTAATTAAAAATAAAGAAGTTGATTTAGAAGCTACGTTAAGTAATTTTGAACAAGATGCCAAAGCCTACCATTCTCTAGTAGATTCGCTACCTATCGCTCAAGAATTGAAATACGAATCGGGATTTTCGTTGTTTAAACACAAAATACCCATGTGGATTTTTCTAATTACGTTAGTTGCATTAGCCGCTTGGGCTTACCAAAAGAATTTATCGTTAATTCCATTGTTGGGATTAGTGAGTTGTTTATATATGATGGCCGAATTGAGTGTATGGAACTGGATTTACTTTTCAATCTGGTTGTTAATAGGTTTAACTATTTATTTCGGATTTAGTTACAAAAACAGTAAGTTGAATAATTCCGTTGTTTAAGTTTATAAAAAAATCTGCCTAACTGTAGGCAGATTCTTTATGATGTTGATTGAAGTTGATTAGATTATATCGAGCTGTCGCATACAATCGATCATTTTTTCATATGTTCGTTCGATATCATTATCCAATCCGATTGAAAAACGAATTAAACCATCGGTTAATCCCATTTCTTTTTGTTCATCTAATGGAATTTCACTCGAAGTTGACGTTCCAGGTGCGCTAAATAACGTTTTGTAAAAACCTAGACTTACGGCAAGGTAACCCAAGTTATTGTGTTGCATTAATTCCATTAAAGCATTGGCTTGATCTAAAGTTCCTACATCGAGCGTCATCATTCCGCCATAGCCATATTCATGATTCATTTGTTGGGACAATATCGTGTGACTCGGATGGCTATTTAATCCAGGGTAAACTACTTTTAGACCGTCTTGTTCAAATTTTTTTGCTAGAAAAGTGGCATTATAACTGTGTTGCTTCATACGGATATGCAACGTTCGTAGGTTTTTCAAAATTGAAGCCGAACGGAAACTGTCCATGGTCGGCCCCAAGAGCATACATGCACCATCATTGACATTGCGTAAATCATCAATAAATTGTTGAGTACCACAAATAACACCCCCAACGGTATCGCTACTGCCGTTTATAAATTTTGTCAAACTATGAATCACCACATCTGCTCCGAGTTTAACGGGTGCAACTTGTAACGGTGAAAAGGTATTGTCGACCACTAATTTAATATTGTGTTTTTTTGCAAGTGCAGCCAAACTTTTGATATCTGCAACTTCCAATAATGGATTACTCACCGTTTCGCAATATAGTACTTTCGTATTTGAAGTGATGGCCGCCTCTACAAGATCGAGTTTGGTAATATCAACAAATTTTGTTTGGATTTGCCATTTTGGCAACATATTTTTCATAAATGCATAAGTTCCTCCATAGATTGTGCGACTGGATACTATAGCGTCACCACTTGCGCATAATTGCATTAATACAGAGGTAATTGCACCCATTCCAGAAGCCGTTACATTGGCTGCTTCTGTACCTTCCAAAGCGGCAAGTGCCTTTCCTAAGTAAAGGTTCATTGGTGAGGAGTGACGGGAATATAAATAGCATCCTTCGGCATTTCCCTCAAAGGTGTCAAACATGGTTTTTGCCGATAGAAAAGTATAGGTAGATGAATCAGAAATAGAAGGATTGACACCTCCAAATTCGCCAAAATACTGTAAATCTTGAATGTTATCTGCCGGTTTAAATTCAGAAAAGTGTTCGTTTTGCATCGTGAATATGTTTTTAAATTATTTCAAAATTGAACAATTCTTTAGTAATATTCAATTAAAATTTTGATAACTAGAAAATAAAACTATAAAAATTGATTAATTAAGAAAAAAAATCTAAATTTGAAATTGAAAATATCATCGTGTAGAAAACCTTTCCAATGGATGTTATAGATAAAAAAATACTGCGATTAGTACAGCAAGATGCCCGCATGACCAATAAAGAAATGGCATTAAAACTTCAAATGTCTGTTACAGCGGTCTATGAACGTATTCGTAAATTGGAGCGAGAAGGGGTTGTGAAAAAGTATGTTGCGTTGTTGGATCGTACTAAAATTGATAAAGCATTTGTGGTGTTTTGCCATGTGAAACTGATCCAACATGCCAAAGATTATTTAATGCGATTTGAATCAGAAGTGATCAAATTACCTGAAGTTTTAGAATGCTTTCATGTGAGTGGTGATTATGATTATATATTAAAAATTGCCGTTAAGGATATGGAAACCTATCGCGATTTTATGGTTACTAAATTAACCGGATTGCAACATATTGGGAGTACCCATAGTTCATTTATGATTGGTGAAATTAAGAACAGTACGGCATTTGAAATGGAATCGAACTAAGTTGATTAAAAAAAACAATTATTTATCATTCAATCGCTTCTGTTTGTAGGTGACTATTTTTAATTTGGGTTTCAATTTAATACTTTCAAAAACAAGATTTTCTATCTTTACACACAAATTCCTGTACTATGAAAGTTATTGCGGTTATTCCAGCTCGCTATGCATCCACCCGTTTTCCGGCTAAATTGATGCAAGATTTGTGTGGTGCTCCAGTAATTGTTCGTACGTATCAATCAGCTGTGCAAACGCAATTATTTGATGAAGTTTTTGTGGTAACTGATTCACAAGAAATTTATGATGTCATTTTTCACCATGGAGGAAAGGCGATTCGGAGCCAAGGTGTTCATGAGAGTGGCAGTGATCGAATTGCTGAAGCAGTTGCCGATTTAGAGGCCGATATTGTTGTCAATATACAAGGGGATGAGCCCTTTGTAGATCGTGAACCATTAGCACAAGTTATAGCCGTTTTTGAAAATGACCTAAATCAATCCATCGATTTAGCGTCACTAATGTTTGAAATTACCGATCCAAATGAAATAAACAACCCCAACAATGTTAAAGTCGTTGTTGATGATCAGGGTTTTGCGCTCTATTTTTCGCGTTCTGTGATTCCCTATCCCCGAGAAATTAATGTTGGTTTTCGGTATATGAAACATGTAGGGGTTTATGCCTTTCGAAAGCAAGCATTATTGGCTTTTGCGCAATTGCCTATGCGACCACTTGAAGCTTCAGAGAAATTAGAACAGCTTCGATATCTTGAATATGGCAAACGCATCCGAATGGTTGAAACTACCCATGTTGGAATTGGTATTGATACCCCAGAAGATTTAGAAAAGGCAAGATTACTTTGGTCAAAACCGAATTGAAATAGCTTTTAGAGTAATTTCATTCTTCGATCTTTACGATTGTTCTAATTTTCTGTACAAAATTTAATTCAATAGCTACTATACAATCTCTTCATTATCAAAATAGCCTTTACTTTTAATCTTTGTCGAGAAGAAATTTAAAAAAAGTAGAACAAACGATAAGAAAAACATTGCTTGTACACTTACGAGTACTTTGCCATAGGTTGTAATAGGATAATAATCTCCAAATCCTATTGAATTGGCACTTACCATGCTAAAGTAGACCGAGTCAAACCAGTGAACAAAAGGTCTATTCATTTGATTTCCAAGGGTATATAATACGGCAAACGAGACCACAATTTCAAGATAATTAAATAGTAAAAGTAACATCGATCTTTTGTACGATCGGGGTCGTAAAAATAAGTCGGAAGCAAAAATAAGTGTGGGAATATATAGTACCGTCTCCAGCAAAAGAAATACCATAGTGTAAATCACCCAATTTTCCGATTGTAGTTCATAAATTAAAATAAACCAAGGGAAAGCCATTTTAAGTAAAATATAAAGATCCATCGACAAATCTTGGTATTCGTAACCTAATCGACAACAGAAATGTTTGATGTAAACCCCTGGGAAAAGTAATTGAGTAGCGGATAAAAAAAGTCTTACGATCTTTTCAATTCCATTATCGTATTCATGATCATTATTCCAAATCGCCCGAATATTAAGAATCCGTCGTTGAATAGGATTAAAACGAGGACGGTTACGGTGTGTAAATTTTCCAACGAGTAATTTTTTAATAAATGTCATTAACGTAGCTTTTTAATGGTAAATAATTCATTGTGGTCTTCGACTTTAGGATACATGCGTAAAGAATAATTTTCAGTAAACTTTTTACGATAATCCAAATTCCGTGCGCGATCTTTATCACTAATAACCATAGTGTTGAATAGGATAAACCCATCGGGATGTAAGAGTGAATTGATACGCTGAATAAAAAAATCTTGAAATAGAAAATTGGGCATTTTTGTATCTTGAAAAATGTCAATGATAATTAAGTTATAGTTTTCTTTTGTTTTTAGAACAAATTCAAAAGCATCATCAGTTATCAATTGCAAATTAGAATACCGTCCAATATTAAAATACTCTTGCGCAATTTGGAGTATCTCAGGGTCGATTTCTACCCCCGTAATTTGACCTTTAAATTTAACTTCATTAACCAAAGTCTCAATAACGCTCCCTCCTGCAACACCTAATATAAGTATGGATTGAAATGAACGAATGCGATCAAAGCCTATGTATTTTAATCCTTTACGTAAAATACGTTGAAGGCTACCAAAGGAATAATTGGTATTTTTGCTATCCAATACCAACTGCCCATTGTTCCAACTTACTTCAAGGGTTTTGCTCAAATCCGATTTTTTCTTGACCACATTAATAGGGAAAAAGAAGCTTAGGTATTTGGCCAACATTGCATTAGGTCATTTAAGGTTTAAGTTCTAAATTTACACAAAATTTATGGGATGAAAAAACGGCTCTACGAATTTATTTTTTACAAACTTTTGGGGTGGAAACTCATAGGAAATTTTGATCCAGAAGTTAAGAAATGTGTTATTGCTGTTCTTCCGCATACCTCAAACTTAGATTTTTTTATAGGACTTTTGGTTCGAGGAATTGTAAATCAGCAAATGAATTTTGTGGGAAAAAAAGAGTTGTTTATGTTCCCGTTAGGTTATTACTTTCGGGCTATTGGGGGAGCTCCATTAGATCGTAGTGGCGGTAAAAATCGTGTTGATGCGATTGTAGAAGTTTTTAATTCGCGGGAGATTTTTCGTTTGGGAATTGCTCCCGAAGGTACCCGAAAGCACGTAACTGAAATTAGAACCGGCTTTTATTTTATT
>NZ_JAIXRZ010000028.1 GCF_027484945.1 Flavobacterium sp. | reverse complement strand
TATTCATTCCAACTCTTATTGGGAACACCAAAAAAACGATAAGCAACCATACAATAGCACCAAAATAGTGGTCTTTTAGCCCCGATCGAAGCGGCACCCCAACCAAGGCGCTAGCCGAAAGTTGTGTACAGCGGAGAGCGGGAAGAAACACCCCAAAACGCAGTCAATGCCGCTCCAAAAAAAGAAAAACCAATTAATTATTCAAATCGAATAGACTTGGAAGGAACAATCCGGGTTATAATATACGAAGGAAGCAACAACACCAACAAACAGATCAATAAAGTGCCGCAATTTAAGAGCAGGATATAAAACCAATTGATATCTACTGGAGCTACCGTCACATAATAGCTTTCAGGATCAAGCTTTATTACGCCAAAAAACTTTTGAACATACAAAACCAATATCGCAATACCATTACCCCAAAACAAACCGCGAACAATAATGTAAAACGCATTGTACAAAAAGATTTTGCGAATAGACCAATTATTTGCTCCTAACGATTTTAAAATCCCGATCATTTGTGTACGCTCTAAAATAAGCACCAACAAGGCAACCACCATATTTATCGTCGCTACCGTAATCATTACCAGTATGATGATTAGTATATTAAAATCAAAAAGTTTTAGCCAATCAAAAATATAGTAGAACTTCTCCGTGACCGTCTGCGAATTCAAAGTAGAAGAAGTCTCATTATAAACTTCTTCCCCTTTTTGGGCAATTTGATCAAAGTCGGACACAAACACCTCAAATGAACCTACCGCATCAGAACGCCAATGATTCATTCGTTGCACATGTTTCAAATCACCAATTATATATGCTGAATCAAAATCTTTAACACCTGAATTGTAAATTCCTGCCACTACAAAACGGCGTGCTCTAGGTAGCTTATGCTGACCCTGTACCAAAAAAAAGGTATTAAACTTACTCCCAACACCTAAATTTAGACGGGTTGCCAAATACTGGGAAATTAAAATTTCATTCGAATATTCTGCCCCTATTTTAGGAACGGTACCGGCAACTAAAAACTCGCGAAGCGCGTCCCATCGATAATCTTTGCCAACTCCTTTAAAGAGTATTCCTTCAAAAGATGTTGCAGTTCGAATTATCCCTGCCTTAGTAGCCACCGCTTGAACATGTTCAATTCCCTGAACCGAATTAAATTTGGGATAAAATTTTTGATGTATTGAAATAGGCACAGTACTTACATCAGAAGCATTACCATTGAATCCCGAAATGACGATATGCCCATTAAATACGGCTATTTTTTGGCGAATTTTCTGCTGCAAACCCAAACCCGTGGCCAAAGCAATTATCATCATAAACATGCCCATCGCAATAGCAATGATTGCAATTTTTATTATTGGTGCAGAAATACTACTTTTATCCCTCTTGGAAGTCGTAAGCCGTTTTGCTATGAAAAATTCTAAATTCAATCGTATATGTACTAGCGTGTTCAAAAATACAGTTTTATTCTGGGTTTTGCTAATGCTTTCCTGCGGGAGTCAAAATAATCAAAAGCGATCCACTACCCCATCACACCCTAATAGGACAAGGTTTATCAAAATACAAACTGGGGCAGACAACACTTCAAATTATCTACCGCTTTTGCAACAAAAAAGAGTGGGAATTGTAACCAATCAGGCCGGATTACTCTCCAATAACATTCACATCGTTGATTATTTGATTAGTCAACAAATTAATGTTCAAAAAATCTTTGCTCCCGAACATGGCTTTCGGGGCACTGCCGATGCCGGCGAAACTATTGTTGATGGCAAAGACACTAAAACGGGCTTGCCCATTATTTCGCTATATGGTAACAATAAAAAACCCAATCCTGAACAGTTGGCAAATATCGATATTCTCGTTTTTGACTTACAAGATGTTGGTGCGCGATTTTACACCTACATATCGTCTTTACATTACATTATGGAAGCATGTGCAGAAAACAACATTCCGCTCGTCGTATTAGATCGACCCAATCCCAATGGCGGTATTGTAGACGGACCTGTTTTGGAAAAAGAACATTCCAGTTTTGTGGGTATGCATCCGATTCCAGTTCTTCACGGCATGACCATTGGTGAGTATGCCCAGATGATTAATGGCGAAAAATGGTTGAAAAATGGCGTACAATGTCGTCTTGTCGTCATTCCTTGTCTTTATTATAATCGCAAAATGGCCTATAGCTTACCCGTTCGCCCATCGCCCAATTTACCGAATGACCAATCTATAAATTTGTACGCGAGTTTGTGTTTTTTTGAAGGAACAAACGTCAGTGTTGGTCGCGGCACCGAATTGCAATTTCAAATTTATGGATCCCCTTTTTTACAAAACATGCCTTTTACATTTACACCGCAACCCAACTTAGGTGCTAAAGAGCCCATGTATAAAGGTGTTCTATGCTACGGTGAAAATTTATCCAATCAAAACAAAGTTGATCGCTTGGAACTGAAATGGCTTTTAAATGCGTACAAGAACACAACGGACAAACAGACGTTTTTCAATAACTTTTTCACCAAATTGGCTGGAACTGAACTATTGCAAAAACAAATTGAATCGGAAATGACCGAAGATGCCATTCGAGCAACATGGAAACAAGGTATAGCGGACTTTCTTAAAATGCGGAAAGACTATTTGCTTTATGAATTAAAATAGCGCTCGATTGCTTGTTTTAGTATTTTAAAGACAAAAAATAAACTGTAAAAAATTCCGGTTAATAATCCGAAAACAACAACAGACATTGCTAAAATTTCAAAACCAAATGCCACTTTACTCGGATTGGGAGTATCGGTATCTATATAGGCCCCAAATAGGGTTAGTGCAAGTGCTACTAAATATATCCCAAAGAGAATAAACAAATGCCGCATACAACGATTGTTTTTCTTAACAACGCATACGGTGGTAAAAAATTATTTAACCGGAATACTTTTCTTCATTGCTTCGACAATATTGAACGCAGCCGGACAAATCGAAACGTTTTGCAGGGTTAAATTGGCGATTTGATAAAACTTGGTGCGATCGGTATGCGGGTATTCGCGACAAGCTTTCGGACGTACCTCATAAATACTGCAATAATTCGATTCATCTAAAAACGTACAAGGAACGCTTTTCAACACATAATCGTTGTCTTCATCAATCCGCAAATACTGATCAATAAACTGCTGGGGTTTTTGGCGCAAGTGTTTGGCGATGCGTTCGATATCGGCCGAGGTAAATAAAGGGCCCGTTGTTTTGCAGCAATTGGCACATTGTAAACAATCCGTTTTTTTAAATTCACGTTCGTGCAACTCTTGCATTTGGTAATCCAAATCCCGAGGCGGATTTTTTTTGAGCTTGTCAAAATACTTTTTGTTCTCACTCTGGCGCTCTTTGGCCAATTTTGCTAATTCGTGTACTGCTGGTTTCAAAGTTGTAGGGTATCTTTGTGCAAAAATACAATCATGTTGGATTTATTCGGCCAAGCCATCCTCGATTTTTATACCCAAAATAATCCGCAACCGCTTTATACAGAAACTTCTATCTCAGAAGTAGACGAAATGGATGTGGCGTATTTGTTTCGCACCTTTAAAAACATGCCTAAATTGGAACAAAAAGCATTGCAATTGGCCCATGGTCGCGTTTTAGATATTGGTGCAGGCGCCGGATGCCATGCAGTATATCTCCAACAAAAAGGATTTGAGGTGACGGCATTAGACCATTCAGCTCAAGCCATTGAAACTTGCCGTCTACAAAACATCAACCATTGCATTCAAAGTTCGCTACTCGAGTTTCAACCCGAAACACAATACGATACCCTTCTCCTATTGATGAATGGAACAGGAATTTTTGGACGTTTAAATCAAACCGCACTTTATCTCCAAAAACTAAAATCACTTTTAAATCCCGGAGGTCAAATTTTAATAGATAGTTCAGATTTAATCTATATGTTTGATGAAGCTGATGATGGTGGCCGATGGATTCCAGACCATGGGTATTATGGCGAACTAGAATTTACTCTGACATATAAAGGACAAAAAGAACAGTTTCCTTGGTTGTATTTGGACTACAATACGCTTCAAAATGCAGCTTTGGCCAACGGATTACAATGTGAATTGATTATCGAGGGCAAAAATTACGATTATTTGGCACGGTTGACGGTTTGATTTTTTGGGCAGCAATTCCGGCTTTCCGCTTTATCCCTCCACTTCGTTGCGGGGATACCACTTCAATCCGGGCTGCACTGTGTAAATATCATATACCATTTAAACATCGATTAAATCCGTCGTTTGGATAATATCCAATAACGCAGCATATAAGAGATCCAAATCCGCAACGGTATTATATGCATTAATTGAAAATCGTAAAAACACGCCATCGTTCAAAGGCATCACCGGAATTTGAATCTTGTATTTCGTGTACAATAGTTCTTTGAGTTCAATCGGCTTGGCGGTACAAACGGGTATGCTCGCCATCTGACCCAGAAATTCTTCAGTAACAGGACAAATCGGCTGACTATTCACTAATTTACAAAACCGCGAATACTGTTCGACAACCAACTGACGGCAGGCTTTGGCTTGGGTTTTCCAGTCATTCTCTTTTAAAAACTGAATCACTTGCGGAGTACACAAATAGGTTGAATGATCGTTGGTGCCTTGGTATTCGTGATAATCCAAAAACTGACTTTCACTTGGAAACAAACTTTCATAGCCCCAACTCACCACGAGTGGATCGAGATCGGCCTGAAACTCTTTTTTTACGTACAAAAACGAACTTCCTTTGGGCGCCAACATCCATTTATGTAAAGTACCCGTATAATAATCGGGATTGAGTTCGCGCAAATTCAACGGAATATGTCCAGGCACATGCGCTCCGTCAACAATTGTAATTAATCCAAGTTCTTGCGCCTTATCACAAATTTCTTTCACAGGAAATATAAGTGCTGTCGAACTTGAAATATGATTGATAAAAACCACTTTAGTATTGGAGGAATATCCCTTCCAAAATTCATCCAAGAGTTGCTCTTTGGATTGAACAGGCAATGAAATGGGTTGACGAATGTATTTAGCACCTGTTTTTTTACAATAAAAATTCCAGGTTCGATCCATGGCCCCGTATTCATGGTTGGTTGCTAAAATTTCATTTCCAGGTTGCAATTGCAAACTCCGCATGATGGTGTTGATGGCTTGGGTGGGATTGGGTGTAAAGAAAAAATCTTCAGGTGCACATCCGATATATTCAGACAAAGGTTGCTTGGCCACTTTCAAATACACCGGTAATTTCTTTTGAATAAAGTGTACGGGGTCGGCTTCCAATTCGCGTTGCAAATTCATTTTGGCTTCAAAAATAGGTTTGGGTGTTGCACCGAAAGAACCATGGTTTAAAAAAGTAATCGTTGGATCTAATAAAAAATGTGTTTTCATAATTTTTAGTCAAAAAAAAACCCAAACAAAATGTTCGGGAATTTCTTATTTTCAGGTTGAAATTATTGCATGTATTTCATCATCAACGCTTGCAAGTCGGCTTGAATTTCCATCATACTTTCTTGCGATTTTTGATTAAGCTCACCTGCTTTTTCTTTCATTTTTTTACCAACAGGGCTGTTGTAAAAAGCCATCATCCCTTTAACATCTTCTTTCGTATATACTTGCATATATACTTCGGCTGTTTTTTCATTGATTTTTGACATTAAACCATCAAACTCGACTGTGAATGCAGCTTTTTTGTCATCGGGAACCTGTGTTAATAATTGATCTTTGTAGTTGTTTAACATATTTCCAGAGCCACTGGCTTCAATAACCGCTAAACATTCTTTTTTGAAATTTTCATCGATAGCTGGTTTAGCAGCATCTTGAGAAAATCCGAAAGTTGAAACGCATACAAATGCGAAAGTGAAAACTAATTTTTTCATAGTATGATTATTATTTAATGTGATAAATGTACATTTTTCTATTTAAACTAAGACGTCAAATCGTATTTTTTGTTACGTAAATACGACCGAAACTTTTTTAAATACTAAAACCCGGTAGTTTTTGTCAATTATAATTTTTAAAAACCATTCAAAAAACTATACGATCGGAATAGAATTAAGGAATATTTAAGTACTTGTGGGTTTGTAAGGAAATCCGCCATTTCGGATTTTGCATGACGTAGTCGACTATTAAGGGAGTGATTGCTTCTTTTTTACTCCATTCGGGTTGTAAAAACAATACCGCATCTCGGTTTACTTTTTGGGCTTGTTCTTCGGCGAAAATAAAATCATGTTTGTTATGAATAATTACTTTCAATTCATGAGCAATGGCATAGGCTTCATCAACCGGTAGTCGGTTTTTCTTTGGCGAAAGGCAAAACCAATCCCACACACCTGTTATAGGATATCCTCCCGAAGTTTCAATATGGACCCGCATACCCATTTGATGCAATCCATTGGTTAACGCAGTCATATCCCATGTTAACGGTTCACCTCCTGTAACTACGACAGTATCTGCATACGATTTAGCATTTGAAATAATTTGCGCAATAGCAGTCGGCGGATGCAAATCGGCGTTCCAACTTTCTTTTACGTCGCACCAATGACACCCCACATCACATCCTCCAATACGCACAAAATAGGCAGCAGTTCCCGTATGAAATCCCTCCCCTTGAATGGTGTAGAATTCTTCCATTAACGGCAACATTAACCCCTGATCTACGGCTTGTTGAATCTCTTTGGTCAGCATAAATACTATTTATCGCGGATATAAATATCGATCGGCACTCCAGTAAAGTTCCAGTTTTCGCGGATTTTATTTTCTAAAAAACGTTTGTACGGATCTTTAACGTACTGCGGCAAATTGGCAAAAAACACAAACTGCGGAACAGGAGTTGGCAATTGCATACAGTACTTAATTTTAATATATTTTCCTTTTAAAGCGGGTGGCGGAAAATTTTCAATCAAGTTTAACATGTATTCATTAAACTTAGAGGTGGCTATCCGTTGTTTGCGACTTTCATACACGGCAACCGTAGCTTCTAAGGCTTTTAACAAACGCTGTTTGGTTAGCGTTGACGTAAATAAAATCGGCACATCGGTAAATGGCTCCAATTGTTTACGGATACGTAATTCGTATTCGCGCATGGTCATGGTTTCTTTTTCAACCAAATCCCATTTATTTACTAAGATAATAATGCCTTTTCGGTTTTTTTGAGCCAACCAAAAAATATTTTGATCCTGACTCTCAAAACCACGGGTAGCATCGACCATTAAAATACACACATCACTATGCTCAATCGCTCGTACGGAGCGCATAACCGAATAAAATTCTAAATCTTCTTTTACTTTGGCTTTACGTCGTATTCCAGCTGTATCAACCAAGTTGAAATCAAAGCCAAATTTAGTAAAACGCGTATCTATTGCATCTCGAGTTGTTCCTGCAATATCGGTGACAATATAGCGGTCTTCGCCAATTAAAGCATTGATAAAAGATGATTTACCTGCATTGGGGCGACCAACCACACAAAATCGCGGTAATTGCTCTTCTTCATCCGATGTTTCGGGCAATTCGGGTAATACTTCGACTAATTTATCTAAGAGCTCTCCCGTACCGCTTCCATTCATTCCCGAAAGTGTAAAATACTCGCCCAACCCTAAATTATAGAATTCATAGGCATCTTTTTCACGGCTGGCGGAATCAACTTTATTCACGGCCAATAAAACCGGCTTGGTTACTTTGCGCAATAATTTGGCGACTTCAGCATCCATAGGAGTAATTCCCTCTTCAACATCGACAACAAAAATAATAGCGTCGGCTTCATCGATGGCCAATTCTACTTGTTTGCGAATTTCAGCTTCAAAAATATCTTCCGAACCTTTGATATAACCACCGGTGTCGATTACCGAAAATTCTTTTCCGTTCCACTCGCTTTTACCATAATTGCGGTCACGAGTAACCCCACTCACCGAATCGACAATAGCTTCTCTTCGTTGAATGAGTCGGTTAAAGAAAGTCGATTTGCCGACATTTGGTCGTCCGACGATTGCCACAATATTGTTCATACGTATTCTAAATTGGGATGCAAAGGTAATAAAGTTGGCTGGAGCATTCTAATTTTTTACTCCATAGTTGGATTCCAGTCATGAAGAGGGCAAAAAAACGACTAGGTAATTCTCTAAAGAATCCATACCGATAGCATTAGCTCCGATTATGGCATCAAACTCCAGTTAATCGCTTTAATAGATCCTGTGGATTTATTTTTGGTTGTAGCCAAATCGGCGAAGTTGGAAGGCATTGCTACGCCAATCTTTGTTGATTTTGACAAAGATTTCGAGATATACCTGTTTTCCGAAAAACGTTTCCATGTCTTGACGCGCCATAACCCCAACTTTTTTGAGGGCGGCACCTTTGTGACCGATAATTATTCCTTTTTGGGTTTCGCGTTCGACCATGATTAGGGCTTTGATCCGAATAATGTGGTCTTCCTCTTTAAATTCTTCCGTTTCTACTTCGACGGCATAGGGAATTTCTTTTTCATAATTCAACAAAATTTTCTCGCGAATAATTTCATTAACAAAAAAACGCTCGGGCTTATCAGTTAGCGCATCTTTTGGATAATACGGGGGTGCTACAGGAAGTAAAGCAAGAATGCGATTAAAGACCTCCTGTACATTAAAGTTTTGCAAAGCTGAAATTGGAAAGATTTCGGCATTGGGTACTTTTTCTTTCCAAAGGGCAACCTGTTCTTCTAATTGTTCTTGATGCGAAGTGTCAATTTTGTTAAGCAATAAAAGCACCGGGATTTTAGCATGAATGATCTTATTAAAAAATGCTTCGTCTTTAAGCTCTTTTTCGCCAATTTCGACCATATAAAGCAATACATCGGCATCTTCGAAAGCAGTTTTCACAAAATCCATCATAGAATTTTGCAACGCATAGGCCGGTTTAATTATACCGGGGGTATCGGATAGCACCACTTGAAAATCATCCCCATTCACAATACCCAGAATTCGGTGGCGGGTAGTTTGTGCTTTGGAAGTAATAATCGACAATCGTTCGCCCACAAAGGCATTCATTAAGGTTGATTTTCCTACGTTGGGATTTCCAATGATATTAACAAAACCGGCTTTGTGTGACATGGTGTGCGGGATTAAATAAAAAAGCCAATCCTTATGATTGGCTTTTCCTTGTAGCGGGAACAGGACTCGAACCTGTGACCTTCGGGTTATGAGCCCGACGAGCTACCTACTGCTCTATCCCGCGCTGTTCGGATGCAAATATACAACTAATATTTAAAATACAAGTTGGTTTAAAAAATATTTGTTTACCAGATACTTTATCAATAAACCTATTGAAAAACAAGAGTATATACTTTTAAAAACGGATGCAAATTATTCTTCTTCGGCAATAGCTGAAGTACTATCTGCTTTGATTGCCAAATTAACAGCTAACCCTTGCTCGTTAATCATGGTCATATTCATCTGGTCTTTGGTGTACATTTTTTTTGACACAAAACCATTGAATTTGTTGTATGAAATGTTCATCGCGGTTAAATTGGGCATAGCTTCAATTTCAAAGGGAACCGATCCGTTTAATCGATTATCAAACAAACTTAAGGTTTGCAATGCGGTTAAGTTTGCAATTTCCGGGGTAAGACTACCTTCCAACTCGTTGCTGTTTAATTCAAGGATTCTTAACCCTTTTAGTGAATAAATTGTGGCTGGTAGTTGACCCGTTAATCGATTGTTGTAGAGTGATACTACTTCTAAATGCGTTAATGCACCGATTGAATCTGGAATAGGACCACTGAAATTATTCATAAACAAAATGAGTTCTCTTAATGCGACTGCCCCAGCAATATCAGAGGGTATTCTTCCCGAAATTTGATTGAACGAAACATCCAAAACCTGTAAATTTTTCAACTGCCCTATGGCTATTGGAAGTTCGCCTTCAAGCTTGTTTTTAAACAATACCAACACTTGAAGATTTTTTAAGTCGCACAAATGCGGGGTAAGAAATCCCGTCAAATTGTTATCCGAAAGATTAATGCCTACCACTTTATCATTTACTACCGATACCCCATACCAAGTAGATACCGGCTTTGTTATATCCCACTTATTGATCCACTGGGCACCATTGGCGGCTGTATTAAATTCAAGTAGGGCTTTTTTCTCTGCATTGGAAACTTCAGCTAAAGCGCTTACAGATAAAAAGAAAAGGGCAAAAAGAGTAACGATTGATTTCATCATCAGTAGGATTTGGTGGATTAAAAATACTCCTTTCAGTCGTTTATATGCAAATAAAATCGATGAAATGCATAAAAATCGCAAAACCACACCTATTTAATGTGTTTTTTCCTACTTTTAATATTGGTTGTAGTGTAATCAAAAAATGATACCATTGACATACTAACCTTTAATTGTAACCAACAATGGAACTCGAAATGAATTGGATAGCAATTTTGTACTTGCTGCTTGTCCAACTTTTATTTAATAAGTGACCAGTGGTTTTTGGATTGTTTGTTTTACACTCATGGGGGCCATTCTTTGTGGCATGCCAAAATAATTCCTTAACATTTTATTACCAATGAATCGCCCTACATTTGTGAGGCGATTTTTTATGATGACCTCAAAACTTCACTATCATATTTATACTTCTACTGCTGAACTGCCTTACAATTGGGATCAAGTAGCAGTTTCCAATGCTTTTTTACAAACACCCTATCTCCGTGTACTGGAGCAATCGGCTCCCTCAAATATGGCGTGTTTTTTTATTGGTATTTATGAAGACGAACTACTGATTGGGGTAGCATTGGCACAATACCTCGATGTGCAAAAATTACATTCCTTTGGGAAACAGTTAGGCACCATTCAGTCGTTCGTGCGTAATTTTGCCTTACGCCAATTTGCTTCGCACGTATTATTTATTGGTAACAACATGATTACTGGGCAAAACGGCTATGCTTTATCAAAAAATATCTCCTATCAGGAAATTAGTCGTTTGCTTCGTGCAATGGCTGATGAATTGGTTGTTTACTTTAAAAAGAAAGGCATTTCCATACATGTAGTTTCATTCAAAGACTTTTATGAAGATTGCACAGAAGCTTTGCGCCGTTTTGATTTTAAGACGCTATTTAATTTTACCGTTCAGCCCAACATGATATTAAACCTTCGTCCCGAATGGAAAACAAAGGAAGATTATAACGCTGCACTTACAAAAAAATACCGTGACCAATTCAAACGTGCCCAAAAAAAATTTGAAGGAATTAATTACAAAGCGTTGAAATATGAAGACCTATTACACTATGAAGAGCAATTGTATGCATTATACCATCATGTAGCCATAAACGCCCCGTTTAACACCTTTTTTCTTGCTAAAAATCACTTCAGTACTTTTAAAAAACAAGTTGGCGAACGCTTTCAATTATTTGGTTATTTCTATGAAGACAAATTGATTGGGTTTCATACGCTATTATTAAACGGTACAACACTAGAAACCTACTTTCTCGGTTACGATGCTGCGATTCAAAAAGAAAAAATGGTGTACTTAAATATGTTATATAATATGATTGCATTTGGAATTGAAAACCAATTGGAACGAATCATTTTTGGGCGCACGGCAATGGAAATTAAAAGTTCGATTGGTTCCCTCCCAATTCCGATGTATGGATTCATGTATCACACCCAGCCGATTATCAATCGATTTATCCCAAAATTGTTTAAAAATTTACAACCCCCCGCACCATTTGAACTGCGTCACCCGTTTAAAACACCTCACGAATAGGCTTCCAAATCCAGTTGAATCGTTTCCCATTCTTGCAACAACACCTGTAGCTCTTGCTTTTTCTTTTCATAGGTGCTAAAGAATTTTTGATCTTGACTGTACTTGTCAAAATTTTCGGCTAAAGCTTTGTCATCGTTTTGTATTTCTTTCTCCAACTGTTGAATGAGAGATTCGACTTTACTTAACCGATTTTGAAGGGTTTTCGCTTTTTTCTGATCGTCATACGATAGATTTTTTGAAGGTTTACTAACGTTTGACGCTGTATTTATACCTTCATTTATATCTTCTTTTTTTTCAAATTCCCGCATATTTTGAACATTGCGCTGTTCTAAAAAGAAGTTGATATCCCCTAAGTATTCTCTAATTTTTGTGTCTTTAAATTCGTAGACGATATTGGCCATTCCTTGCAAAAAATCACGGTCGTGAGAAACGATGAGTAACGTACCTTCGTAGTGTTGCAACGCTGCTTTTAAAACATTTTTTGATTTAATATCCAAGTGATTGGTGGGTTCGTCCATCAACAATACATTAATCGGCTGCAATAGCAATCGGCACAACGCCAAGCGGTTGCGCTCACCTCCCGAGAGCACTTTAACCTTTTTCTCTACATCGTCACCCCGAAATAAAAAAGCGCCCAGCATATCACGCACTTTGGAGCGATTACCATCGGTGGCTGCCTCTAACATCGTGTCCAATAAGGTTTTTTCACCATCTAAATGATCGGCTTGATTTTGAGCAAAATAACCCAACTCTACATTATGCCCCAATTTAATCGTTCCTTCATACGGGAACGCATCAACAATTGCCTTAATAAAGGTTGACTTCCCTTGGCCATTCTGTCCAACAAAAGCAATTTTACTTCCCCGTTCGACCAAAAGCGAAATGCCTTTTAAAACTTTTTTTTCTCCAAAAGCTTTAGAAACATTTACCGCCTCAACAACCACACGGCCGGGTGTTTTAGATACCGGAAACGAAATTGCCATAACCGCATTATCATCTTCATCGACTTCAATGCGTTCTACTTTGTCCAATTTCTTGATTAACGATTGAGCCATTGCTGCTTTTGTCGCTTTGTATCGGAACCGTTCGATTAATTTTTCTGTTTCTTCAATTTTCTTTTGCTGATTCCGCTGGGATGCCAATTGTTTTTCACGGATATCTTCCCGCAACACCAAATATTGAGTATACGGTTTATTATAATCATAAATTTTTCCAAGCGAAATTTCGATAGTACGGTTGGTTACATTGTCTAAAAACATCTTATCATGCGATACAATTACAACTACCCCCGGAAACGATTTTAAAAATTGTTCCAACCAAATAATACTTTCTATATCCAAATGGTTAGTAGGCTCATCGAGAAGCAAAACATCATTGGACTGTAATAGCAATTTGGCCAATTCAATTCGCATACGCCAACCACCAGAAAACGTTTCAGTAGGGTTATTAAATTCTTCACGCTTGAAACCGAGACCTAACAAAATCCGTTCGGTATTACCCACATAATTATATCCGTCAAGTAATTCAAATCGATGGGTAAAATCGGATAAATCTTCAATCAGTTGCGAATACGCTTCGCTTTCATAATCGGTTCGTGTAGCCAATTGATCATTGATAGCATCAATTTTCCGTTCGATATATTTTAGTTCTTCAAAAGCTTCGTAGGCTTCCTCTAATACGGTACGTCCTTTTTCAAAATCAATGTCTTGACGAAGAAAGCCGAGTTTAATATCGCGTTCGGTTGCAAGGGTCCCGCTATCTGGTTTTAAATCGCCTGAAAGTATTTTTAACAGAGTCGACTTACCCGCACCGTTTTTCCCAACAAGACCTACGCGGTCTCCAGAACCCAACCGAAAGGTGACTTCTTCAAACAAATAAGTTCCTCCGAAGGAAACCGATAAATTGTGTATATTCAGCATAAAATGTAACTTTAGTTACCTATAAAAAGGTAGTGAACTCTTACCTTTGTGTAAAATTTTTGCAAATGTTAAAAAAAGGCTGGAAAATCAATAGTATTTTAACAGGAAGTTGTCCCCGTTGTCAAGAAGAATCGATGTATGTAGCAAAAAATCCTTTTAAGCTCAAAACTATTTATGCCATGCATGAACAATGCAGTCACTGCCATTTACATTACGAGATCGAACCCTCATTTTTTTATGGAGCGATGTATGTGGCCTATGCAGTATCTATTGCGTTTGGAGTTGCTATTTTTGTTATCACAAATCTCATCTTAGGATTATCGGCTAAAACTTCATTTATTTCATTAGGAATTGGGATTTTAATTTTAATGCCAATCACGGCGCGTATTGCACGCAACATTTACATTAATATGTTTGTTAATTTTGATAAGGATTGGAAGGGGCATTCTTAATCCGTTTGATATCGATATAAGGATCCAAAGGGAATTCATATTCTAAATGTTCAAAAAGGGCTTTTGCCATAGCCGGTCCCAGCATCACACCACGTGTTCCAAGTCCGTTTAATACTTGTAATTGCGGAAATAATGGATGAGTACCCACTAATGGTCTACGGTCTTTTACCGTTGGACGCACACCCGCATAGTGTTCGACAACTTTATAATCACAATGCAAAAAAGTATCTAAATTTGCACACAATTCTTTTCGTGCTTCTTCTGTTTTTAGATCGGACTTATCCTCCCAATTATAGGTTGCTCCAACTTTGTATAAATCATTTCCTAGCGGTAATACAAATACCCCCGATTTGATGATGACATCAGACTTTAATTCGGGCGCTTTGATGATCAATAATTCTCCTTTAGTGCCGTCTAAGGGCAAATAGTTAAAAAAAGGATTTTGGTGGATTCCGAAACCTTCGGCAAAAATCAGATGTTTTGCTTTAATATCGTGATAAGAAACTGAATGATCTTGAAGTTGTAGCTCGTTATAATTAAAACGTTCATTTCGAAATTGATTGTGTGCATGTAAATAATTTCGAAAATTAGATACCAATGCAGCCGTATCAACAAAACCACAATGTTCTACTGCTCCAAAACCAAATGGTGCAGATATAGGAACCTTTTGGGATGCAATTAATTGTGTTGAAAGAAAAGGAGCTAACTGTGGTTTATCAGCTGCTGAGAACCAGTTGTTTTGTTCTTCAATAGAATAAAATATTCGGTTTAACGGTTTGGGGAAATCAAACTGAGCTTTTAAATCTACTGCTAACTGTTGATAAAAGTTTTGTGCCAAATTTAGCTGCTCTTGTGCTTGCCAAACCGCACTAAATCGTTTTAAAATAACCGGATTATAGAGGCCTGCAGCAATGCGGGAAGAATTTTGAGAATCATCACTCAGCAGTAAAAATGATTTTTGGTGTATGCGGCAATGTTGTGCAAACGCAATACCTGCTAATCCACCACCAACTATAAGGTAATCAATAGTCATAATAAAAAAAACTCCTACAAAGGTAGGAGTTTTCTATGTTGTTGATTGAAAAACATTTTAGTAGTTCCACATGTCTTGCTCGAAGTTGCGAATTTTTTCTTTCACACGTTCCGATTCGAGAAGTTGAGACTGCGCATTATCTTTCATATAATCTTGTATCAGACGGTCACCATAAACGTTTTCTTCTTTGTAAATCACACCGTTAAAACGACGGGAGTTTAACAATTGATCAAACGTTATTGGCATTGCTGAATTTCGATCATTGAAGGCTTTAGCTTCATGCAATATATCTCTAATGGAAGGGAAATAAACCCAAAACAACTCAATTGGATCATTATTTCCTCTTGCTTTGTCACGCGCTTCGGTAGCCATTGGACAAATAGCCATTAAGCGGTATTTTAATTCGCTTTGACGTTTGTCAAAATACCAGAAACCTTTGACTTTGTAACCTGAAATATCTGAAGCATCCAATTCAGTTTCATTGATGAATTGTTTGTCCAACACTTTTTTACCCGATTTATAATCATCAAAGTAATTGTTGATTTCATCTTTACCCGCTTCTGTAGTGTCGATAAACTTAAAAATCGACGACATATCTTTTAATGATTTTTTGGTATTGAAATAGTCATCACCATAAACTTCAGTGATTTTGCCTTCCTTAATACCTTTCAATAAAACCGCAAAAAGAGAACGTCTTTCTTTACCTACAAAAGCTGTATCTACAGGGTAGTACAATGGAAAGTTGATACGCTCGTCCAAATCGATGTTTTCCCAAATCATTTTACCCATTAAAACATCACGATCATGAACATAACCGTAAGGAAGTGGCTTGTCGTTATCGGATTCCAACTGAGCAGCGGTCTTTTTACCGATTTCATCCGGTTTTTTTGCATTCAATAAATTTGATTGCGCAGAAACCGTTGTTCCGAACACTACGATGGCAATTAATAAAAGGTTTCTCAATTTCATTTTAATTCAGTTTTATAGTATACAACGACTTTTTAAAAGCATTATTGTATTTCATAGATAGCAGGAGCAGCATCTTTCACAATGATTGAACCTGCACCATCTACTTTAGATTTAATATCAGAAATAGTTACCTGGTCTCCTTTAGACACACGTGCCAAAGCTGCAATACATTGTGGGCTTAAACGATCACCATTTACAACGATAGAAGCTTGACCTGGAACTTTGAATACAAACTGGGTTACTTTAAATTTCAAATCATATAAGAAATCTGGTAAAACAGCTGTAATTTGAGAAGCTTGTAAACGTGACTTAGCTCCTTTTTGCATTCCTTCTTTACCTCCGATAGCACCAAGTGGAGCAGGGATATTTTTGATACGGAATACTTTTTTATCACTTACTGATTTTCCATCGGTCATTTTACCAGAAACATTGATAACAACTTCTGTACCTGCACCTGGGTTTAAATCGTATTTACCTTTTCCTAAATTTTTCAATCCAGGAGCTGATGCAGTTACGTTATTATCTGAAATTCCCGCAATCGAGATAGTCATTGGATTCGGTAAACCACGGTATACCACATTCATTTTATCTGCAGAGATATTAGCATTGTTTGGACGTGGTACAACTACGTACTTACCTTCGAAAGGTAAATTAACAGGTTTACCATCTTCCATAAATGTAAAGCTACCATTTAAGTTTTGCTCACCAATACTACCCGCCGTAGAACTAATTACTGCCTGACCGTTAACAATTTTACCAGGTCCTTTGAAACTAGCCACTTTAACGTTTTCATCGTATTTTCCGATTACAACTTTACCTGTAACTTGTTCACCTTGGAAATAAACATTTTTATCTAGGGCAACAATCGCTTGGAAATTTTTCAAAGACATTGTCTCGATCGCAGCTTTACCTAACAAAATAGAATAAATATCAGCCTCTGCCTTTTTTATGTCATTTTGTGTTAAAGCTAACTTAGACAACGTTGCCACTGCAGGGAAACCTTTGAAGTGGTAATCTAAGTATTTTTTTGTAACACCTTCACCGTCTTTAACGTCTTTGGTATTGAATTTAGTGTCAATTTCACGAACGATTGGAGTAAGCTTTACATTTTCACCTAATACGGCTTTCATTTCCGACAAGTACTTAGCATAAGCACCTACGATTTCAGTTCCTTTTGGAGAATAGCCATCACCTTTAAACCATTTTTCGTCAATATTTGACTTATCCATCGCTTCATAAGGTAACTTACCTGTTTTCTCGTCTAGTTCGAAGTCTTTAGTAATATCACCTTTAATGGTTTCTAAATAATCATAAAAAGTTTTTGAAATCTCTTTAACACGATTCGCTTGATCCAATGCTGCCTTAAAGTTCGCATTTTCTTCAGCTTTTGAAGCTAAAACGCGTAACATATCTTCGTTCGCCTTTTTAGCACCTGCGTTAACTTCTTCAAATTTTTCGTCCATCAAACCGAACGCCGAAAGTACTTCTTTCGACATGTTTAATGCCAACATCGCGATGAAAACCAAATACATCAGGTTAATCATCTTCTGTCTAGGGGTTAATTTTCCTCCTGCCATTTCTTCTAATTAGTTTTAATTCGTTAAAATAAATATGAGCTTTTAAAACTAATTATCGGTTGCTCATTGCAGATAACATACCTCCATAAACCGTATTTAACGACTGTAAGTTAGAGGCTAATGATTGCATTTGATCTTTTAATTTTATATTGTTTTCAGCAACTTCATTGTTGATTTGAGCATTGCGCTCTGCTGCTTGTAATTGAACTTGGTATAAGCTGTTCAATGTTTCTAATTGAGAAGCTGCTTTAGTCATTTCTTCAGCATATTTTTTTGTAGAAGCAACCGAATCAACTGTTGGTGAAATCGCTTTTGCAGCACCTTCAAAATTTTTGATACTGTTTCCTAAGCTTGCCATTAATTCTCCATCGATTTTTGCTTCTTTTAATAAGTTATCTAATTTTTGTGATAACAAACCTTGAGCTTCAGCTGGATTTTCTTTTTTGTCTTTAGCTTTAGCTTGACCACCTGCTAATTCAGGATACACTAAAGACCAGTCTAATTCTTTTTCAGGAGCATCAAAAGCAGAAAGACCGAAAATTAATGCTTCTGTACTTAATCCTATGATAAGCATTAAACTAGCACCTGGCCAGTGCATTAATTTGAATAGCGCTCCAACGATTACAACAGCCGCACCCATACCATAGGTAAAATTCATAACTTTAGGTGGTAATAGTCCCATAATAAAAATAATTTAGTTAGTTAAGTTTAATATAATTAAGTTAGTTAATATACAATTATTAGCGTTTTCCTGGTTTTCCAGCATTACCGGTAACTTGTGTACCCATATAATCTTGAACCGTACGGAATCCAATGTAGCTTCTTGCTGTATCTTGGTATTCAAAGTCACGAGTACCTAATTGCAAGAAATAAGCTACGTCTTTCCATGAACCTCCACGTACCACTTTACGTTTGTTTGAAGTGTCTGGTACATTTGGATTCATTGTTGAAACATATTCATAGGCTCCTGCATCATAAGACGAATCCGTCCATTCTGCAACATTACCTGACATGTTATATAAATTGTAACCATTAGGTTGGAACGATTTTGCTTCTACAGTATACAATGCTTGGTCGGCAGCGTAATCTCCACGGTTAGGTTTAAAGTTTGCCATAAAACAACCTCTATCGTTTTTAGCATATGGCCCTCCCCAAGGATATGTTGCTGACTCTAGACCACCACGCGCAGCATACTCCCATTCTGCTTCAGTTGGCAAACGGAATGAATTTACTAAATCTCTTCCTTTTTTCTGAGATTTGATAAATACGTTTTTATTTAATGTTCTCCAAGCACAAAATGCTTTAGCTTGCTTCCAATTCACCCCTACTACTGGATAATCACCATAAGCTTGGTGCCAGAAATAATCATTGTGCATAGGCTCATTATACGAATAAGCAAAGTCCTTGATCCATGCAGTAGTATCGGGATACACTAGTGTTTTTTCGTTACGGATAAACTTACTTCTTTTACCCACTTTTGCTTTTGCAGCAGCTTGAATATCCATCCATGAATAACGGAAAACCAATTTATTCACATCAATCGTACGAAGACCATTGTAGGATTCTGTAGCTGGCAAATACATCGAGTCCATTACTTCTACATAATATTCATCAGGGTATTTTTTAGTGTCAGTAATTAATTTCACTTTACGATTTAAACGACGTCCCGCATAAGGATCTTCAGGAGTTCCTACACTGTAATAATTTTCATACATGTATTTGTCGTAAGGAGTCATTTTAGCTGGATCTTGATCGTTGAAAGCAAAATCTCCAATACTACCGCTCACGCCGCCTTTGCCCCCTTTACCACCTTTACCGGCTCCAGGTTTTACACCTACTTCATCAGCAAGAACTGCCAAACGTACACGAATCGTTGAATCCTTAACCCACTCTACGAATTGACGGTACTCACTATTGGTAATTTCGGTCTCATCCATGTAAAAGGAACGAACAGTTACCGTTTTAGTAGGTGCATCTTGTACATTAGCTAAATCATCATCTGACTTACCCATGATGTAAGCTCCTCCTGGAACCAATGTCATTCCAAAAGGTTTCTCAGGATACCACTTTTTACCCTTTACTCCTACTAATTCGCCTTTGTCACTCGACTTACCACAGCTAACTAAAAGAGTTAATACAGATGCAAACGCAATGAACTTCTTCATATAATTTGGGTTAATTTATGTTATTTTTTTTGAGGCCGTAAACCTATCTATAATTTTTTAAAAAAACAATTATTTATTTCTGAAATTTTAATTTTCAAACCAAAAATACAATTTAACTTGAATTAGCAATGAAATATCATCGATAAAATGCACTTTTAAATCGTTAAATTGCAATTTTTATGTTTTACATACTATTATTCTTACAATTATTATGTTTTACTGTTATAAAATACTTTTTCGCTGTGCTTTCCACCAACGTTCGGGAAACTCTTGATTGCAAGCTGCCAAATAGTCTTCGTATGTACAAGGCATTAACGTATTTTTGTGAAGCTTATTGTGTATGTTTGAAAAAAATGGCACTTCGATCCACCAACGATCTGTTTTATTGCTTTTGTAAAAAACAATTTCCTCCTCTTCAAAAGGAACAATATACTTTAAATAGTGCTCTCTGCTTCCAAAAGGATATTCGTTGGAACGAAAGTTTACCCCTTCAATAAAATACCAAATAATTTGCGCAATCAGCGGTGCCTCTTGTGGTGTAGCATGGTGATTAAAAATACCAAAAGCACTAACTTTATCACTTATCCCCGAATAACGTGCCAATGCACATATTTCTTTACCATTAAAACCATTGGGTTGAAAATGGATAAAATTTCCAGAATCCGAAGATTTTACAGCAGTCAAATCCAAACTGACTAAATCGGCATCTCGAAAAACGGGTTCGGCAATTGCTATAGTGTTGGTTACTTCACCTAATCGATACGCATCAAAATAAAGTTTCTCAACCAAATCAATTTCTTCTTGTGAATTATAATAGGTTTGAAATCCAACATTGCTGTAATTAAACAAATTGGTCGGTTCTTCAACGATCATTTTTGACAAATACGATAAAGCCGGGACCGAATCATCTTGCTTTCCAAAATCAAATCTACTGTCTATTGAAACCAAATTCACCATTTGCTCCAAATCGTCATATCCACGGTAAACCGCATACGTCAAATCTTGAGAACCTCCTATTATTATAGGAATGACTTTTTGCTTTAACAAACGAGATACTACTTTACTCACAGCAAAATAGGTGTCTGCGGGAGAATTACCCGGAACAATATCGCCCATATCGGCAATGGTCTTGCTCCAATTTCCGGGAAATAATCGATACAATTCCAAACGAATTGCCGCTAAATCTTCCTGCTCAACATAGGTGTGAGCACCTCGGTTTTCTGGAACGCCAATAATTGCAATTGCTACTTTTTGAATATCGGGAAATTCCTCATGGGTATGAAACACTACTTTACTAGATAAGTGTTGCGAAGACAAGCGCTTAATATCTATTAGTAAATCGGTATCGAGTGGGGTTAGAAAGTCAAATTCCATAACGTTCTATTTCTTTTTGGCCGGTGTTTTTTTAGCCGATGATTTTTTGGTAGTAGTTTTAGTTTTTGAAGGCGCCTTTTTTTCGATCATTTCTTTTACCTGATCTAGGGTTAGATTAGCGGCCACCACATCTTTACTTAATTCGATTTTTATTTTACCTTTTAGTATTACCGAACGGCCCCAACGCGCTTTTTCAATACGAATACCTTCAGCTGTCCACTCTTGTATAACCTTTTCTTCTTCTTTTTGTAATTTTTCTACAATTAACGTTTGCAAATCAGCGGCTGTTAAATGATCAAAATCGTATTTCTTACTTACATTAATATATAACCCGTTCCATTTAATAAAAGGTCCGAAACGTCCCACACCTTTTTGCACTGGCATTCCTTCATATTCACCAATGGGTGCATCGGCTTGATTTTTTTCGTCGATCAAACGTTGTGCAATCGCCATAGTAGCATCCATAGGATCCATTCCTTTGGGTAGCGAAATAAACTGCTTCCCAAAACGCACATAGGGTCCGAAACGTCCATTGTTGACCTCAACTTCTTCGCCTTCATACACTCCTAATTTTTTGGGCAATTCAAATAAGTTAAGCACCTCTTCCAAGCGCACAGTTCCTATATTTTGATCTTGGCGCAAACTTGCAAATTGTTTGTTTTCGTCTTCAGCAGCTCCAATTTGAGCCATTGGTCCAAATTTACCTAATCGAACAGAGACGGGTTTGCCCGATTTTGGATCAATTCCTAAAATACGTTCACCACTCTCACGATCTGCATTTTGCTCTACATCCATCACATTGGGATGAAAATGACTGTAAAAATCATTCATCATCGCTGCCCAATCACGGTTTCCTTCGGCTATATCATCAAAATCTTGTTCAACCTTAGCAGTAAAATTATAATCTAAAATAGTTTCAAAATTTTTGACTAAAAAATCATTGACAATTGTTCCGATATCTGTAGGCACCAATTTTCCTTTATCTGAACCAACATTCTCTTTCAAACTTTGGGTTGTAACAACACCCTTTTTTAAAGTTAATTGTTGGTAGTTGCGCTCCTGCCCTTCAAAACTTCCTTTTTCTACATAATTACGTCCGATAATTGTAGAAATTGTAGGTGCATAGGTAGACGGACGCCCTATTCCTAACTCTTCAAGTTTTTTTACTAATGATGCTTCGGTATACCGACTTGGTGGTCTTGAAAAACGTTCCGTAGCGGTAATCGATTGATTAAGCATACGCTCCCCAACCTTCATCGCGGGCAGCATTCCTTCTTGCTCCTCCTCATCATCATCATGTCCTTCTAAATAAACTTTTAGAAAACCTTCAAATTTAATCACCTCCCCAGAAGCTACAAATTGTTCAGGGTGATTGTTGGCGACAATTTTAACGTGCGTTCGCTCCAACTCGGCATCACTCATTTGCGAGGCTAAGGTTCTTTTCCAAATCAAATCGTATAATCGCGCCTGATCACGATCCGTTTCTACAGTGTGCCGCGACATATCAGTTGGACGTATCGCTTCGTGTGCCTCTTGAGCACCTTTGGATCTATTCGTAAAACTGCGCGACTTACTATATACTGCTCCATACGAACGTGTAATCTCTGCTTTGGCTGCAGCCATTGCTTCTTGCGACAAGTTCACACTATCGGTTCTCATGTAGGTAATTAACCCCGCTTCATACAAGCGTTGGGCAATTTGCATGGTTATTCCAACGGGTAAATACAGCTTTCGTGCGGCTTCCTGTTGCAAGGTAGAAGTGGTAAACGGTGGTGCAGGCGATTTTTTGGCAGGTTTAGTTTCTAAGTCACCTATCGAATAATGCGAACCTATATTTTGTTCTAAAAACTGTGCTGCCTCTTGTTGGGTAGCAAAATTTTTTGAAAGCTTTGCCTTTACGACTTTTCCTTCTTCATTGGTAAATTCGGCTGCAATACTAAACGATGCTTCAGGTTGAAAACCTAAAATTTCGCGCTCACGCTCTACGATTAAACGAACAGATACGGATTGTACACGGCCGGCTGATAAACCTCCTTTAACTTTTTTCCATAGCACAGGAGATAACTCATACCCAACCAAACGATCCAAAACACGACGCGCCTGTTGCGCATTAACTAGATTATAGTTGATACCTCTCGGATTTTCAATTGCTTTTTGAATGGCTGTTTTGGTAATTTCATGAAAAACAATGCGCTTGGTTTTGTTTTGATCCAATTTCAATTCCTCTGCCAAATGCCAAGAAATAGCCTCTCCCTCGCGGTCCTCATCGGAAGCTAACCATACCACTTCAGCTGATTTAGCAAGATCTTTGAGTTTTTTTACCAATGCCTTTTTATCTGAGGAAACTTCATACTTGGGTTTAAAGCCATTGGTCACATCGACACCTATCTCTTTAGAGGGTAAATCAGCAATGTGTCCATAACTTGACTCCACTTGAAATTCATTTCCAAGAAATTTTTCAATGGTTTTTGCCTTGGCAGGCGACTCAACAATCACTAAATTCTTTGCCATGCTATAGTTTTATTTGGGCAAAAGTAGGTGTTTTTTTTAAATGATGTAAAATACACAAGGAATTGCAACTCGGGTATTTCAACATTAACCAACGCTACAACTATTTTTTAGAACTAATTCGCTATGAAATATAACTTCAATTTCTATGCAAAATAAAAATGTTTACCAACTTAATAATTTAGTTTAGTCATTTTAATCTTGATTTAAGATTGAAATTTAATTCAACTTTAATACTGACATCTTGTCATAATTTTTGAATTTAGTATTATCTTTGCAGTCCGTTTCACGCAATTGAACGGCAATAGATTGATGGAAAAAGAAATTAATGAAAGTATTCAAGGCCAACGTTTGAATTTGGACGAGCGTATTGGCAACACGAAAAAGATGTTTATTGAAAGCTATGGCTGTCAGATGAATTTTTCCGACAGTGAAATTGTAGCTTCTATTCTAGCAAACGAGGGTTATAACACCACCCAAAATCTCGAAGAAGCAGACTTGGTATTGGTCAATACCTGTTCGATTCGGGACAAAGCCGAGCAAACGGTTCGTAAACGGCTGGAGCAATATAATGCTGTAAAAAAAATTAACCCTACCATGAAAGTGGGGGTTTTGGGATGTATGGCCGAACGATTGAAAGAAAAATTTTTGGACGAAGAGAAAATCGTTGATATGGTGGTAGGGCCCGACGCCTACAAAGACATCCCCAATCTTTTAAAAGAAGTTGAAGAAGGTCGCGATGCCATCAATGTGATTTTATCCAAAGATGAAACCTATGGCGATATCGCACCTGTGCGCTTAAACAGCAATGGAGTTAATGCTTTTGTATCGATTACACGAGGATGTGATAATATGTGTACCTTTTGTGTGGTTCCCTTTACTCGAGGGCGCGAGCGTAGTCGCGAGCCTCAAAGTATTTTAGAAGAAATTCAAGATTTATGGAATAAAGGGTTCAAAGAAGTCACGTTACTCGGCCAAAATGTAGACAGCTATTTATGGTATGGTGGCGGTTTGAAAAAAGACTTTGTTAAAGCAACAGAAATGCAAAAAGCAACAGCTGTAGATTTTGCCCAATTATTGGACAAATGTGCCACACAATTCCCAAAGATGCGTTTTCGTTTTTCTACCTCTAACCCGCAAGATATGCATATTGAGGTAATTGAAACCATGGCGAAACACCATAATATATGCAAGTATATTCATTTACCGGTTCAAAGTGGTAGTACCCGAATATTGGAAGCCATGAATCGGCAACATACGCGAGAAGAATATATGGCCTTGGTCGATAAAATCTATGAGATCATCCCTGAAATCTCCTTATCTCAAGATATGATTTCTGGTTTCCCAACAGAAACCGAAGTAGATCATCAAGACACGCTTTCCCTTATGGAGCATGCTAAATACGATTTTGGATTTATGTTTGCTTACTCTGAACGCCCAGGAACTTTGGCCGCACGAAAAATGGAAGACGACGTGCCCGAAGAAGTTAAAAAGCGTCGTTTAAATGAGATTATTGCTTTGCAACAAAAGTTAGGTTGGGAACGCACCCGTCGCTTTGTGGGTCAAGAAGTTGAAGTGTTAATTGAAAAAGAGTCCAAGCGCTCCGACTCTCATTGGAGTGGAAGAAATTCACAAAATACGGTGGTTGTATTTCCAAAAGAAAACTACAAGCCCGGCGATTTTGTACTTGTAAAAGTTACCGATTGCACCTCTGCTACTTTAATTGGCCATGCGGTTAGTTACTCTGAAAAAATGCAATCGAATTAACAAAAATACGCTTTAACCCACTGAAATATGGAAAGTATTCAAAGTATAAAACAACGTTTTGAAATCATCGGAAACGATGCAAAACTCAACCGTGCCTTGGAAAAAGCGATTCAAGTGGCTCCTACCGACATTTCAGTATTGGTGGTGGGTGAAAGTGGTGTAGGGAAAGAAAGCATCCCAAAAATTATTCATTCATTATCCCATCGCAAACACGGAAAATATATTGCGGTTAACTGTGGGGCTATTCCGGAGGGAACCATAGACAGTGAATTGTTTGGTCATGAAAAAGGTTCGTTTACTGGCGCTACCAATACCCGGGAGGGCTATTTTGAAGTTGCAGATGGCGGCACTATTTTCTTGGATGAAGTTGGCGAATTACCCTTAACCACTCAAGTGCGTTTGTTACGTGTTTTGGAAAATGGTGAATTTATCAAAGTGGGATCGTCAAAAGTTCAAAAAACGAATGTACGAATTGTAGCGGCGACCAACGTTAATATGCATGAAGCTATTGAAAAGGGGAAGTTTCGGGAAGATTTGTATTACCGATTGAGTACTGTTGAAATAGGGTTACCTCCACTTCGAGAACGCAAAGAAGATATTCATTTATTATTTCGCAAATTTGCCTCCGATTTTGCACATAAATACAAAATGCCTCCTATCAAACTTGAGGAGGATGCAGTTCGGTACCTTGTAAATTACCGGTGGAGTGGTAACATACGGCAATTGCGTAATGCGGCTGAGCAAATTTCGGTTTTAGAAACCAAACGGGATATTTCAGCTACAGCTTTGGCTTCTTACCTGCCATTGGACAATCGAAATTTACCTAGTATTGTACCCAACAGTAAATCGGATAGTGATTTTTCAACCGAGAGAGATATCTTATATAAAGTACTTTTTGACATGAAAAGCGACTTGAACGATCTAAAAAAACTAACGTTGGAGTTGATGAAAAATGGAAAAAACACGCAGGATATTAATCCGAGTTTAATTCAAAAAATTTATGGCAAACCGGAAGAAAATACGCTTTTCAATCCCGAGCCAGCAGTTGCTGTATATCAGCCCAATGTGACGTCACAACAAGAAGAGTTTCATGATGATGATACGGACCAAAATTATTTGTTTGCTGAAACTGTTGAAGAAGAGGAAATTTTACGCCTCGAACAAAAAGAATTTGAACTAATTAAGAAGGCTTTAGAACGAAATAAAGGAAAACGAAAAGCTGCTGCTGATGAATTGGGCATCTCTGAGCGCACACTTTACCGTAAAATAAAACAGTTTGATCTTTAAAAACAATATGTACGGTAGTGCTAATCGTCAGTAGAAAAAAATAATAACTTCACTACTTGCTCCAATAAAACTACAAAAGATATCATCCAATTAAAATTCTATTTTTAGAAAAATTAAATTACTTTAGCATACCTATATTTCCCTTATGAAAGCATTTCAATTCCTATTCTTATTTTTTCTTTCACTTGCAACAACTGCTTGTGGAAGTTATAGCTTTTCTGGAATTCAAACCGATGCCAAAACCGTTCAAGTAAAATATTTTCAAAATACTGCTCCTTTAGTTGAGCCTGGGATTGAACGTGTTTTTACCAATAAACTTCAAGAAACAATACAAAACCAAACGAGTTTAGGGCTGACCAATTCGAAAGCTGATTTGATTTATGAAGGAGAAATTACCGATTTTCGTATTGCACCAATGACCTCAACGGCCAATTATACTGCTGCTCAAAACCGATTAAGCATTACGGTTTTAGTAAAATTTACAAACACTAAAAAAGAAGAAGACAATTTTGAAAAACGTTTTTCTTTTTTTAAAGATTATGAAGGCGACGCTCAGCTAACGGGGAGCAAACTGACTGAATTGGTCGACTTTATTTATGCGCAAATAATTCAAGATGTAATGAACGAATCATTAGCTAAGTGGTAATATGAATGTAACGGACTACACCTATTTAATCAATAAACCATTCGCTATTAATGAACGGCAATTTCAAGCGTTAGATCAAGTTCTCGAAACCTTTCCGTATTTTCAAAGTGCACGTGTTCTACGATTAAAACATTTATATAATCAAGATAGTTTCCGTTATAATGCCTCACTCAAAGTTGCTGCCGCTTTCACAACTGATCGCAGCGTTTTGTTTGACTTTATAACAACGGAACATTTTACTGCAGTAGACAACAAATTATATGATCAAAAAGTAGCCGAATTGTTGAATTTGAATGTAATTGACCTCGAAGTGGTAGATCCCAATTCCCAAACGCAATCCATTTCAACTTCTTTGGAACAATCGTTATGGGCTTCGATTAAACAATCGGGAGAAACTACGACACCCGAAATCGCTCCCGAGGTAAAATTAGAGTTGGGAAAACCGCTAGAATTTAACCCACATGAAAAGCACAGTTTTCAAGAATGGTTGCAACTATCGCGATTAAAACCCATCGAGCGCAAAGAAATTCCATCAAATAACGAAACTATAGCGGCAGACGATCGACAAAAAAAACTAGAATTAATCGATAAATTTATTGAAACAAATCCCAAAATTCCTGCACTTTCTAAAGACAGTAATCCTCCTGCAAATCCAGTTGAAATTGAAGATAAGAGCTATTTAATGACGGAGACACTAGCTAAAGTCTATTTAGAACAAAAAAAATATCATCGGGCAATTCAAGCTTATGAAATTTTAATTTTGAAATATCCAGAAAAAAGTAGTTTCTTTGCAGACCGAATTGAAGCAATAAAACAAATACAACAAATACAACAAATACAACAAAACAATAATTAATAAGTAATGAGCACATTTACAATCTTTTTGGTATTAATTACAATCGTATGTTTTCTTCTGATCATCGTTGTGATGGTTCAAAATCCGAAAGGCGGAGGATTATCTTCAACATTTGGAGGTTCACAACAATTAGGTGGTGTACAGAAAACAACTGATTTTTTAGATAAAAGTACTTGGTTTTTAGGGGGTGCTTTGATTTTATTAGTATTACTATCCAGTTTGAGTTTTTCAGGAACCTCTGGAGATAATAACAAAATCATTGACGCAAGTCAGTCTCAAGCCCCTACCGAAGCAGAAGCGACGGAGAAGAAGGCTGATGATAAATCTACCGCACCAACCACTCCACCGGCAACTCCGGAGAAAAAATAAAGAAAGTCCCGTTGGGACTTTTTTTATGACCTATTTTCAACCTGTCAGTACTACTGAAAAATTGACATACCACAACCTCTTGGCACAATTTCTGAATAGTCAGGAGCAAATTAACTTTAAAAAAATCATTATGGCTTTAAACATTAAACCCTTATCTGATCGTGTTATGGTAGAGCCTGCAGAAGCAGAAACTACCACTGCAGCAGGAATCATTATTCCAGATACTGCGAAAGAAAAACCACAACGTGGAACTGTTGTTGCTGTGGGTAATGGCAAACAAGACCACACAATGACTGTTAAAATTGGTGACACGGTATTATACGGCAAATATGCTGGAACCGAGTTAAAGTATGAAGGTAAAGATTACCTGATTATGCGCGAAGACGACATCTTAGCAATTATTTAATGAACGATTTAAGAATTCAACAAAAAATTAAAAAACTATGGCAAAAGATATCAAATTTGACATTGAAGCACGCGACGGGTTAAAACGTGGAGTTGACGCTCTGGCAAATGCAGTAAAAGTAACCTTAGGACCAAAAGGTCGTAACGTTATCATTTCTAAATCCTTTGGTGGACCTACCGTAACAAAAGATGGTGTGTCAGTAGCTAAAGAAGTAGAGTTAAAAGAGCCCCTTGAAAATATGGGGGCCCAAATGGTTAAAGAAGTAGCTTCTAAAACCAATGATTTAGCAGGTGACGGTACCACAACCGCAACCGTTTTGGCGCAAGCAATTGTGAAAGAAGGGCTTAAAAATGTTGCTGCTGGTGCTAATCCAATGGACTTAAAACGCGGAATAGACAAAGCCGTTGAATCAATCGTAAGCGATCTTGGCAAACAATCCCAAGAAGTAGGAAGTTCATCAGAAAAAATAAAACAAGTGGCTTCAATTTCAGCCAATAACGATGAAGTCATTGGAGATTTAATTGCGACTGCTTTTTCAAAAGTAGGTAAGGAAGGCGTAATTACAGTAGAGGAAGCAAAAGGAACCGACACCTATGTTGATGTTGTTGAAGGTATGCAATTTGACCGCGGGTATTTATCGCCTTATTTTGTGACCAATGCCGAAAAAATGGAAGTAGATTTAGAACGCCCTTATATTTTGTTATACGACAAAAAAGTGTCTTCGTTAAAAGAATTACTACCGTTACTTGAACCCGTAGCTCAATCGGGAAAACCCCTATTGATTATTGCTGAAGATGTAGACGGGGAAGCTTTATCTACTTTGGTAGTTAACAAACTACGAGGAGCTTTAAAAATAGCTGCTGTAAAAGCACCTGGTTTTGGCGATCGTAGAAAAGCAATGTTGGAAGATATTGCCATCTTAACGGGTGGAACTGTAATTGCTGAAGAAAGCGGATTTACATTGGAAAATGCAACTATGGAAATGTTGGGGACCGCAGAAAAAGTAACCATTGATAAAGACAATACAACATTGGTTAACGGTGCTGGAAATGTTGACATGATCAAAAATCGAGTGAATCAAATTAAAGCTCAAATTGAAAGCACAACATCGGATTATGATCGTGAAAAACTTCAAGAGCGTTTGGCAAAATTAGCAGGTGGTGTAGCCGTATTGTATGTTGGTGCCGCATCTGAAGTAGAAATGAAAGAGAAAA
This sequence comes from Flavobacterium sp., assembly GCF_027484945.1. Taxonomy (GTDB): domain Bacteria; phylum Bacteroidota; class Bacteroidia; order Flavobacteriales; family Flavobacteriaceae; genus Flavobacterium. The sequence goes on along the minus strand of NZ_JAIXRZ010000028.1, from coordinate 47,577 downwards.
AAGACCGTGTAGATGATGCATTGCACGCTACACGCGCAGCAGTGGAAGAAGGTATTGTTGCCGGAGGTGGTGTCGCCTTGTTACGAGCAAAAGCCGCTTTAAGTTCGATTACTCCCGAAAATGCTGACGAAGCTACCGGAATTCAAATTGTTTCACGAGCAATTGAATCACCTTTGCGCACTATAGTTGAGAATGCTGGACTTGAAGGTTCTGTAGTGGTTGCTAAGGTAGCCGAAGGAAAAGGAGATTTTGGCTACAATGCGAAAACCGACGAATATGTTGATATGTTAAAAGCGGGTATTATCGATCCTAAAAAAGTTACGCGCGTTGCATTGGAAAATGCAGCTTCCGTAGCTGGAATGATCTTAACTACAGAATGTGCTTTAATTGACATCAAAGAAGAGGCTGCTCCTGCAATGCCTATGGGTGGTGGCATGCCGGGAATGATGTAATTCCAAGTCTTTATAAATAAAAGAATCCGACTCAAAAGGTCGGATTTTTTTATACGCGCTTACGAAGTATTTTTACCAAAACAGGGACTGTAGTAACCATCACAATTCCGATGACAATATATTCGATATACTGTTTTAAATCGATACCAAATTGCACCCTGAACAACTCATATAAAAAATGACCAGAAAAAATCATAATCACAGCCCATAGTACCGAACCCAATATGTTATAAAACATAAATTTTTTACGATCCATTTCAACGATTCCAGCGATAACCGGTGCAAACGTGCGAACAATGGGTAAAAACCGAGCAAATACAACGGCACGGCTGCCATATTTATCAAAAAAATCTTTGGATTGGTATAAATATTTCTTTTTAAAGAACAAACTATCCTCTCGTTTATAGAGGTATGAACCACTTTTTTTACCAAACCAATACCCAAACATATTGCCAAAAACGGCCATTAAAGCAATTAATAATGCTAAAAAAGTAACATCAATAAAATCACTACCCGTTGCAAAATCTGCCATTAACAATTTACTATAAATTCCACAAAGGAAAAGCAAACTATCCCCCGGCAAAAAGAACCCAGCTAATAATCCGGTTTCTGCAAAGACAATAAACAGCACAACATATAATCCGATTTTTACACCGCCAATTTGCAATAAAATGTAAAACTCGGGATTAAATAGTTGCTTCCAGTCAAAGTGATCCATTCAGTTAAAATTTCTGTTTGTGAAAATAGGTATTATTTTCTAATGGACATATTAAATTTTAGTTATAAAAAAAGAGACCGACAATGAAACAGGGAATTCATTGCTCTAAAATTAACTTGCCCTTTCTAATTAAAACAACAGGAGTTGGCAGTTCCATTTTTGCTTTCAAGAGATTATAACAAAAAGTAGTAACAAAAAACGACTCACTATTAGTAATCAACATATTCTCATGTGTTACGCTATCATTTATATTCACATGAAATCCTACTTTTTTTTACGCGCGGCTAATTTATGTTTCGAAAAAGGATGCAGTTCATCTAAACCCAGTATGTTTACTTTTCCTCCATCTATAGCCTCATAATCGTATTTAAAACGAGACAAACTTTCCATTACAGAGTGGTCAACCAACGTAGCATTTTTTAAATCAATAGTTACCTTAAATCCGACTGGAATCTCATCTAATTTTCGTTTAATCCCTAAAAAATTTGAAAATATAGCAACCTTATTTATTTCAATCAAACATTCATTACCTTCAAAAGAAACCATTGCATGGGCCTTGAAAAAAGAAGAAATTGGTGCACCATTCAAAAGATGAATAATCATTTTTAATACAATACCAACTGCAATTCCAACCAATAAGTCTTCATATAATGTAAAGAAAATCGTACTTAAAAAAACAAATGACTGTTCTTTACCAATACGAAACATGTTTATAAATTCTTTTGGATGTGCTAAACGAATTCCTACAGTAATTAACATCGCTGCCAATGCGGCATTGGGAATTAATTCGATTAAATCGGAAGCCAATAAAACAAATACTAAAATGAAAAATCCATGAAAAAAATTAGCCCAACGCGTTTTTGCCCCATTTGTCACATTCGCAGATGAACGCGCAACTTCAGAAATCATGGGTAAGCCACCTAAAATTCCAGCTAAAGTATTCCCTACGCCAATAGCAATGATGTCTTTATTAGCATTGGATTTTCGTTTGTAGGGATCCATCATATCGATAGCTTTTACCGTCAAAAGTGATTCCAACGTTCCTACCAATGCAAACATAATAACATATTTTAGAAATATCCCAGTTTGTGCTATACCACTAAAATCGACATTGACTCTAATATTATTTAACAAATTTCCAACGTGTACTATAGCGTTTTTCGGCTCCGAAATTTGAAAATCAATTATTAGATCTGCTGGAATCGCTACAAACAAAACGATCAAAGGTGCTGGAATGATCTTTAAATATTTATTTTTTACATAAGGCCAACCCAACATTATGGCTAAACTTCCAATTCCAATTGCGGTTGCTTTAGGGTTAAAATGAGTAAAAAACTCAGGGATTTTAGCAAACAATCCCAATGGACCTAATCCTTTTGTCATAGCAGGATCTATATCCAATAAAACAGGAATTTGTTTTGCAATGATAATTAATCCAATAGCAGCCAACATACCGTGAATAGCTGAAATCGGAAAAAAATCAACTAACCTTCCAAATTTTAATACTCCAAATAAGACCTGAATTACACCTGCAACAACTATAGCTCCCAATGCCAAATGCCATCCTTTTTCACCACCGCCAAATTCATTTACTGCACCAGCAACAATAACAATTAATCCGGCTGCTGGACCTTTAATTGTTAAACGTGAACCCATCAATAAACTCACAACTAACCCTCCAATTATGGCTGTAATTAAACCCATTAAAGGTGGAAACTCAGAAGCTTTTGCAATCCCTAAACTCAAAGGCAAAGCCAATAAGAAAACAATAAATCCAGAAATTGCATCAGTCTTGTAAAATTCTTTTAAGCCGGCTAGCCCATCGGCAGGAATGTTTTTATACTGAGCCATATGTTTTCTTTTTAATCTGATTTATTGGGTAATTTATATATGTTTTTTTTAGGAAAGCGTCTAAGAATAATTGGGCGTTAAACTGAAAATCTGCAATTCTGTAAACTATGAAAAGTGACAAAATTAAAAAGGCTAAAACAAATGGATGTACTTCAACATGGCTCAAAATAAAATTTTCATCAAAAAAGTGGGTTGTAATTGAAAATCCTTTGAATTCAAATGTTACCAAGAAAAATAAAACGGCAAACTTAGCATATTCATAGATATGAGTAAGATATTGATTAATTAAGATACGTTTTTCCATTTTAATTTTAACAGTGCAAAATAAACTACAAATCTAGCAATTACAAGGCCCGACCAAAAAACTTTAATTTCATTCTAATCCAATGACTATTAAATGCAATTGTAAACATCATTTAAAAATAAATGAGTCTTACTCATATAATGTCCATTCGTCAAACGGCTTTTGTCTCGGAAATTGCTATAAACACTATGATGAATTTAAGCATACCAAAACAGCAGGTAAATTTCGTAAATTTTAATTAGGTAATTGACCGCGAAAGTAAAAACAAAATAAACTAAGAGTATATAATTAGTTAGAAAAAGATATGTAGATGTAATTTTAATTCAAAAAAAATCCCGAAGTTTAATTCGGGATACATTTTATTTGCGTTCATACTTACAGCAATGGTGCAATTTATCATATACTGCATCATCTGCTTTAAGTTCACCCACATCATGACCGACAGCAACGATTGCTTTTTTTACGGTTAAGACATCCGTTTTTTCTTCGTTGAGAATCAAATCAAATTGATGGGTTTCAATATTCCATACCGCCGACTTTACGCCTTTTACTCCAAAAGCGGCATTTTCAATTCGCTTTTTGCAGGTTTCACAATTGCCATTAACTTCAAACGTATACTTGGCATTTTTATTTTTCTGTTCTTGTGCTTGAAGTCCAATACTGAAAAGGACCACCATTAAAATTACAATTTTTTTCATATTTTTAATTTTTAATTATTTGACTTTAAAACGTAAACCGGCATAGATCATTCGTCCAAAAACCGGTGCATAGACCAAAGTGGAATCAAAATAGCTGCCAAAAGGATTATCAGTCCCTAAAACCGCGCGCTCCTGACGGTAATTAAATATATTTTCTCCCCCTAAATACAATTCAAAAACTTTAGAAAACACGCGTGTTACTTGGGCATTAACTAAAGAATAGGCAGGAGACATGACTCCCATTTGTTCTCCTATAGGATTCGTTTGGGTAGTGGGTAATTGTTGACTCCCGATCCAATTGTAGGTCACATCCATTTTCCAAAGACGGTCTTTATTGGTGGCCTCGGTTTCGTACTCCACATTGGAGAAAAAACGATGCCTTGCTTGAAGCGGACGTTGAAAACGACCTGATTGGTAATCGGTACCAATATCGTAATATTTATATGAATTTCGAATATTGAGTTGATGAATCGGTTCAATGTTAAAATCCAACTGCAAACTGTTGGCAAACGAACGCCCTTGTAAATTATAAAAAAGAACTTGTTGTGCATTTTGAAGCACATCGACAACCACTTGATTTTGAAAATCAGTACGGTAAAGATCAAAGGTAACTTCAGAATTTTTATTAAAGATACGGAATTTTTGGGTAAAACTCACGCCATAATTCCATGCAATTTCTGGATCTAAACCATATAGATTTCCACCTGAATTTTGAATAATAAATTGGCGGGAACTGCTAAAATATTGTTGGTTTTCAGCAAATAGATTTGTTCCTCTTTTACCGCGTCCTGCAGAAAGCCGAAAAACGCCAAATTCCCAGGGATTATACCGCAAATGGAATCGTGGGGTTACAAATACCCCCAATCGATTATGAAAATCAACACGTCCTCCCAAAATGTAACTTAATGTAGTTCCGTTGTCAAAAGTATATTCAAAAAATGAGCCAATCGAATTATCAATGCGACTGAAATCGGCAGCATTAACCCATTCGTTATATCGGTCTAGTGTAAAATTCAAACCGGTAGCAAATTTATTTCGGGTGTTTTGAATAATGGAATTAAAAATAAAATTAGAGTACACACTTTGTTGTTTGATCGCGTAGGTACGCAATCCGAAATAGGAGTCTTGGTTATGGTAGGAAAAAGCATTTTGAAATCCCATACTTTGATAGGGCATATCTTTGAAAACATAACCCGTTTTGGTCGAAAAATCAAAGCGTTCGGTATTAATTTCAGAGCCCCAAAACGTAGTTGTTCCTCGGTGTTTATTTGGATCAAAGTCGATTTGACCGGTTTGTTTTTGGTCATTCAGGTATTTAAAATTAAAAAAAGAAACCCATCCTTTTTCAGCATTCGTATACTGCCACCGGCTGGTAAGGTTGAGCTGTTTGCCCAAAGGATTGTCTAAAAAACCATCGCTATTCATATCATTTTTCCCCACACGCGCATTCCCATGCAGGAACAAACTTGTTGCCCAATGTTGCCCTAATTTTCGATTAAAATGCGTATTTAACTCATACCGATTCCCGGAATCTCCGTACGTATTTAGAAAAAAAGGAACATCTTTTAACGGCTTGATGAGTTCGGTATTGATTTGTCCCGAAATACTTTCATACCCGTTTACTACACTTCCGGCGCCTTTGGTGATTTGGATACTTTCCACCCATGTTCCCGGCACAAAAGACAGCCCATACACTTGGGAAGCTCCTCGAACCGAAGGAATATTCTCTTCGGCAATCAACAAATACGGGCTCGTAAGTCCGAGCATTTTAATTTGTTTGGTCCCAGTGAGTGCATCCGAAAAATTAACGTCTATGGACGGATTGGTTTCAAAACTTTCAGCAAGATTACAACATGCTGCTTTAAGTAATTCCTTAGAAGTTACTGTAGTTGTATTCGTGGTTTTGGAAAGTGATTTTTGAATGCCTCGTTTTTTGTTTTCAATTTTTACTTCGTCCAATTTTTCTTGGGCACTTGCAAAAAAGAAAGTCAATAACGTCAAGACAAACGCTATTTTTTTCATATTCAATAAATTTAGTATTCGACAATTAACAATTAAATGCGAAAACTAAATCAAGCGTAAAAAACAAATTGGGAATACCGTTGGTACAAGGGTGGACCATGTATATCACAATAATAATCCAACTTTTGTGAAGTCGGTATTGCGATTTCGTTCTGATAATTTAGATAAAAAGAGGGTAATTCAAAAACCAACGCTAATAAATCAGGCGTTACATTTTTTACTAAAACCTTAGCCGAAGTATCCTTGAAGGTAAGTTGCTTATCAGTACAACACCTCATTTTTTTTGTGGACTCTATAGTAGCTCCACAACAACTTTTGGCTACATCTTTGGTAATCTCTGAAAAGCCAACTACAGTCTCTACAGCTGCTACTTCACCCGCACAATAACGCACGTGTAGGGCAACACCCATTTGAGCAACCAAAATCAATACTGCAATACATCCGCTAAGTAGCTTTCGAAAATACATGGGACAAAGGTAATACAAATACCTAATAAATTGATACAATTCGGTTAAACAACCTTTTGCTGCACTTTGATTTTTTTTTGGTAATACAAAGCGGGGATAAAAATCATCAAGAATAACGGTTGAATCAAAAACCGGCGGAGATAAAAAAGTTCGTTCTTGTTGGTTTCGGCAAAATAGAAAATAACTACAGAAAAAACAACCAGCATTACAGCGCCTATACCCGCATATAAAAAGGAAACAAACCGGATTAACTGCCGTTCTTTAAATAGCAAATAAATAATACCAATAGACGATATACTATTGATGAAATACCGCAAAAAAACATGAAGTATATAATTGAAATAATCCAACTTTGGAAAGGGTTGATTTTGAAAATCGCCTTTGAAATAAGCCAGCAAAGGATCATAAAAGAATGTGGACTCTCCTGCTCTAATTCCGATTAATAGTAGAAATAGAAAAAGCAACAACCCAACTTGTAATTTATTTTGAAACATGGTGTTTTGCATAAATTGAAAATCGATTGACCCAAATTATCCATAAAAGAAATACGATACCGTAAATTACCAATGGAAATAAAACTCCATGCAATAAATGTTCTGCTTTAGGGAAATGATATAAAGCAACAGCTAATGCAGCTATTCGAAAAACGTTGGCTCCATGAATGATTACGATGCCCAAAGGGATAAACCAAAGCATTGACTTAAGTTTTCCTTTAAATGCAATAACAAAACTAACAAACAACACGATCACACTTACAGCATTACACCCTTCAATGATTCGGGCAATCCAACGCTTATGAAAAAATAACTTTAAACCAGCTTCTTTGGGATTTGGTGCAAGATAAACCCCTGAATCAACCCATTGTAAAAGATCTTTAGCTTGTTCTGCTACCAGTTGTGTGATGCCATCAACCTCCTTATCTTTGATACTAAATTGATCTAAATATACACTATAGCAATACGACAACACCGTATAGGTTAGCGCAAAGCGCAGTAAAAAGAATAAAAAAGGACGGTATTGTGCAACGTAAGTGTTCAAGAAGTCTTATTTAACAAAAATTAGGTAAAAATACGAAATCGCATTGGTTACTTTTGCAAAAAACACCTAAAAATGCATTTTGAAAAATTACAAATTGGAGTTGTCTCTATTTTACATCAAGAGGAAAAAACTCGTGATGAAAAGTTATACGAACTTTGTGCGTATTTAAGTAACAGCGTAGCTTATTACAACTGGGTAGGGTTTTATTTTGCCAATCATGAGACCAAAACTTTGCACCTTGGCCCCTATGTAGGTGCGCCGACTGACCATACAGTAATACCTTTTGGAAAAGGCATTTGTGGTCAGGTTGCCGAATCCAATACCAACTTTGTAGTTCCCGATGTTTCAGCACAAGACAATTACATCGCCTGTAGTTTTACGGTAAAATCAGAAATAGTGGTGCCTCTATTTGTTAAAGGAGTAAATATTGGCCAAATCGACATTGATAGTCATGTCTTGGATCCATTTACAAAAGCTGATGAAGATTTCTTGGAGTTTGTAAATCAAGAAGTTGCCAAATTATTTTAAATCCAACGATTTATTTGTGCATTACAAAAATAAGCGTAACTTTGCACCCGAATTGGGAGTGACCCAATCTACATAATAATTATTAAAATTAATATTAGCATGTACTTGACTAAAGAAGTAAAAGAACAAATCTTCGCTAAACACGGAGGAGCTGCTGCAAACACAGGTTCAGCAGAAGGACAAATTGCTTTGTTCACATTTAGAATTAACCACTTAACGGAGCACTTGAAAAAAAATCGTCACGATTTTAACACTGAGCGTTCGTTAGTAAAGTTGGTAGGTAAACGAAGAAGTTTACTTGATTATCTCAAAAATAAAGATATCAACAGATATCGTGAAATCATCAAAGAATTAGGTATTAGAAAATAATACACAACTAAAGAGGTGCTTGCGCGCCTCTTTTTTTTAATAAAAAAGAAAAAAAGTTTTAGTTTTTCATTGGGTTACACAACAACAAACAACAACACAACTAACCTTAATGTTTAAAACCTATTGAATTATTTATGATTCCAAAAGTAACCCAAGAAACGATTACTTTGGCAGATGGAAGAACCATCTCCATTGAAACCGGAAAATTGGCAAAACAAGCAGATGGATCTGTAGTTGTACGCATGGGCGATACCATGTTATTGGCTACAGCTGTTTCTGCACGTACTGCAAATCCCGGTATTGATTTTTTACCTTTAACGGTAGATTACCGTGAAAAATTTGCTGCTGCGGGACGATTCCCTGGCGGATTTTTCAAAAGAGAAGCGCGTCCGAGTGACGCTGAAGTGCTAACTATGCGTTTGGTAGACCGCGTGTTGCGTCCATTATTCCCGGATGATTATCATGCAGAAACCCAAATCATGATTCAATTAATGTCGCACGATGAAGAAGTGATGCCCGATGCATTAGCAGGTTTAGCAGCTTCTGCAGCTTTAGCGGTATCGGATATTCCTTTTTACAATTTGATTTCTGAAGTTCGTGTGGGCCGAGTTAATGGCCAACTCATCATCAACCCTAGTCGTGCACAATTAGAATTATCCGACATTGATATGATGATTGGTGCTTCAAAAGATTCAGTTTGTATGGTGGAAGGCGAGATGAAAGAAATCTCCGAAAAAGAAATGGTAGACGCCATTAAGTTTGCACACGATGCAATAAAAATTCAAATTGAAGCACAAGAGCGTATGCGCGCCGCTATTGGCACTCCTGCTTACCGGGAATACGAGCCAGAAAAAGAGAACAAAACAGTTTACGAAAAAGTACGTGCTGCTTGTTATGACAAATACTACGCCATTGCTCAAGCTGCTTCTTCAAAACAAGAACGTGGCGAAAAATTTGGATTAGTAAAAGAAGAAGTAGTTGCTTTATTCACCGAAGAAGAATTAGCTGAAAACGGTGATTTAGTAAGCAAATATTTATACAAATGCCAAAAAGAAGCGGTTCGTAATGTAATCCTTGATTTAGGAATTCGTTTAGATGGCCGCAAAACCACAGAGATTCGTCCTATTTGGTGTGAGGTAGATTATTTGCCAAAAACACACGGTTCGGCAATTTTTACCCGTGGAGAAACACAAGCTTTGGCGACGGTTACTTTAGGAACTTCTCGCGAAGCAAACATAATCGATTTACCATCAGAGCAAGGTGAAGAGCGTTTCTATTTACATTATAACTTCCCTCCTTTCTCAACCGGAGAAGCGAAACCGTTACGCGGGACATCGCGCCGTGAGGTTGGACATGGAAACTTGGCGCAACGCGCTTTGAAAAACATGATTCCTGCAGATTGTCCGTATACGGTTCGTGTGGTTTCTGAAGTTTTAGAATCAAATGGTTCATCATCAATGGCAACGGTTTGTTCGGGCACTTTGGCCTTGATGGATGCCGGCGTACAAATGATTAAGCCAGTATCGGGTATTGCAATGGGATTAATCACAGATGGTGAACGTTTCGCTGTACTTTCCGATATCTTAGGTGACGAAGACCACTTAGGTGATATGGACTTCAAAGTAACGGGAACAGCCGATGGTATTACAGCCTGTCAAATGGATATTAAAATTGACGGATTACGCTATGATATCATGGAACAAGCTTTGGATCAAGCACGCGAAGGTCGTATGCACATTTTGGGTAAACTAACCGAAACGTTAGCGACCCCAAGAGTTGATGTAAAACCACATGCGCCAAAAATCATTACTCGAACCATTCCAGGTAACTTTATTGGAGCGCTTATTGGCCCCGGTGGAAAAGTTATTCAAGAATTGCAAAAAGCTTCTCAAACGACAATCGTTATTAATGAAGTCGATGAGCAGGGTATTGTAGAAATTTTGGGTACAAACCAAGACGGTATTGATATGGTATTGGCAAAAATCGATTCGATTATCTTCAAACCTCAATTGGGAGAAACCTATGAAGTGCGCGTCATCAAAATGCTTGATTTCGGTGCAGTTGTAGAATATACCCAAGCTCCTGGCAATGAAGTGCTGTTACACGTATCGGAATTGGCATGGGAACGTACCGAAAAACCTTCTGACGTAGTGAATATGGATGATGTATTCGAAGTGAAATACTTAGGAATCGATCCTAAAACACGAAAAGAAAAAGTTTCGCGCAAACAATTATTGCCTCGTCCACCTCGAGAGGACAAAAAACCGTTTCACAATAAAGGTGAAAACAACCAAAATCAAGAAGGTTAATATTAATTAATTCTTTATACAATCCCCGATTCTTTCTTGAATCGGGGATTTTTTATTAACTTCTTTTGAAGAAAAGGTCGATTTATTCCCATTATATAACTATTTACAAAACAAATTTTACTTTTTGTGTAACTTTTTTGAAGGTACTAACGTAAAAGTAACTGAACACTTTAATTTAATAAGGAAAGAACATAATGAGACAACTCAAAATTACCAAGCAGGTTACCAATCGTGAAACTGCTTCCTTAGACAAATACCTTCAAGAAATCGGAAAGGTAGATTTGATTACCGCCGACGAAGAAGTAGAATTGGCACAACGTATTAAAGCAGGCGACCAACGCGCACTTGAAAAGTTAACCAAAGCGAATCTACGTTTCGTAGTATCTGTAGCTAAACAATACCAAAATCAAGGTCTTACCTTGCCCGATTTAATCAATGAAGGAAATCTAGGTTTGATTAAAGCGGCACAACGATTTGATGAAACCCGTGGATTTAAATTTATTTCTTATGCGGTTTGGTGGATTCGTCAATCCATTTTGCAAGCATTGGCGGAACAATCGCGTATTGTTCGTTTGCCGTTGAACAAAATCGGATCGATCAATAAAATCAATAAAATGTACGCGTTATTAGAGCAATCGAATGAGCGTCCGCCATCAGCAGAAGAAATTGCAAAGGAATTGGATATGACGGTTAATGATGTGAAAGAGTCCATGAAAAATTCTGGACGCCACTTATCCATGGATGCTCCATTAGTTGAAGGCGAAGATTCTAATCTTTATGATGTATTGCGTTCAGGAGAATCACCAAATCCAGACCGTGAATTAATTCACGAATCATTACGTATTGAGATTGAGCGTTCGTTAGAAACCTTAACCCCACGAGAAGCAGACGTTGTACGATTGTATTTTGGCTTGGGCGACCAACACCCTATGACTTTAGAAGAAATTGGCGAAACTTTTGATTTAACACGTGAACGTGTTCGCCAAATCAAAGAAAAAGCTATCCGACGTTTAAAACATACTTCCCGAAGTAAGATATTAAAAACCTATTTAGGTTAAATCATGTCGCTTTTTTGCTCCTAACACATTGGATTATATGAATAATTTTTACTTATTATAAAGATAAAACCCAATAAAAACTCTGGATAAATCCGGAGTTTTTTTTTTAGGGGAATCAAAACTCAATTCGTACACTAAAACTTACAATCTTTAGTATTTTATATTGATACTCATGCCGGCTTGTTTTGAAACACCTACCATGTATAATTCATAACATATAATTCAAATTAACTACTTTTGTACAACAACACAACAAATCACCTAATCGTATGAAAAATACCCTAATTGCGCCTTCAGTATTGGCTGCTGACTTTGCTTATTTACAACGTGATATCGAAATGATCAATCAATCCCAAGCGGATTGGTTTCATATTGACATTATGGACGGCGTTTTTGTGCCCAATATTTCGTTTGGGATGCCCGTTTTAGAAGCGATTCAAAAACATGCAAAAAAAACTATCGACGTACATTTAATGATAGTCGATCCCGACCGATACATTAGCACTTTTGCACAATTAGGAGCCAACATACTTACTGTTCATTACGAGGCTTGCACCCATCTACACCGAACACTTCAAGCAATTAAAGCTGCCGGTATGCAAGCGGGCGTAGCTTTAAATCCACATACCAACGTTAATTTACTGGAAGATGTTATCCAAGACATTGATTTGGTGTGCTTGATGAGTGTAAATCCTGGGTTTGGTGGACAGTCGTTTATTGAAAACACGTACTCCAAAGTGGAAAAACTCAAAGAATTAATCATTCGCAAAGGCGCTTCAACCCTAATCGAAATCGACGGTGGCGTAACCGATAAAAATGCCAAACAATTGGTACAATCCGGAGCCGATGTATTGGTAGCTGGAAGTTTTGTTTTTCGAGCACAAGACCCCCTTGAGACCATACAACATTTAAAAGTTATTACCCAATAAACCTAATGCCAAGTAAATTAAAGTGAAATATATACTTTTATCGTACTTAATCTTTTCCTTCATTTCATGTTCGAAAAAAGAGGATACTACAACACCTGCTCCCGAACTCCTCTTTTATCGTGCTGCCGATATGTCCTTTCTACCATTAATTGAAAGCGAAGGGGTTATTTATAAAAATAATAATATTGCCGAAGACCCAATTATTACCTTAAAAAATGCAGGATGCAATACAATACGTATTCGATTATGGCAAAACCCTTCCGACGGTCATAGTGGATTTACAGAAGTTAAATCCTTTGCACAACGCATTAAACAGGCTGGTTTAAAAGTTTGGCTTACCGTACACTATTCGGATACTTGGGCTGATCCAGGCCATCAGACCAAACCTGTTAACTGGCAATCTTTAAACTTTACTACGCTAAAGAATACTGTAAACACCTATACGAGTCAGATAATGACCGAAATTCAACCCGACATCATCCAAATTGGAAATGAAACGAATGACGGGTTTCTCTGGCCCGATGGAAAACTATCTATAAACGAATCCCAATACTTGCAGTTGGTCAATACCGCTTGCGCAGCTGTTAGAGCCAAATCCAATACCGCAAAAATTATGTTGCATTATGGCGGTATTTCGGGATCGGATTGGTTTTTTAATAAAGTGGCTATGGTAGACTATGATTATATCGGTCTTTCCTACTACCCTATTTGGCACGGAACCAGTTTGACGAATGTGCAAAACACCATCAACTCTTTGGGCCAAATGTATAACAAGAAAGTATTACTTGCAGAAACTTCCTATCCCTTTACCTTGGGCTACAATGATTATACCAATAATGTTGTGGGATTGAGCAACCAATTAGCTCCCGGATATTCAGCAACAACAAGCGGGCAACTTAGCTTCCTATCAGCAATAAAAAACAGTGTTAAACAATCTGCTCACGGGATTGGATTTTGTTATTGGGGAGCCGAATGGGTGGCTTTCCGTGGACCAAATGCAACCAATGGCTCCTCATGGGAAAACCAAGCCTTATGGGATTTTAATAACAATGCCTTACCCGTTTTAGATGCATTTGGTAATAATTAAAAAGATCCAAAAAAATTTAAAATAAAGTAAATATTCACGAACGGGATTCAACTCCATTGATCCCTCAAAGCTCCGCTTTGAAAATAAAAAAACCCAAAAGAAATTTTAAAATGAATTTTATTTCTTTTGGATTTTTTTATTTATTCGTGACCGCGGAGGGATTCGAACCCCCAACCCTCAGAGCCGAAATCTGATATTCTATCCAGTTGAACTACGCAGCCATTATTTACTATTCTAAATTTTAAATTATGAATTATGAATTTAAAAGTTTTTTTACAAGGGTTGAGATTGTTTTGCCATCGGTTTTACCTGCTAAAGCTTTTGTTGCTAATCCCATCAATTGTCCCATGGAAGCCATGCCCGTAAAACCATTTTCAGCGATAATTTTTACTACCACTGCCTCAACTTCGGCTTCGCTCAATTGTGCAGGCAAAAACTTTTCAATTACAGCAACTTGGGCCAATTCTGGCTCAGCCAAATCAGCGCGACCTTGATCCGTATAAATTGAAGCACTGTCTTTTCGTTGCTTAACTAACTTTTGCAACAACTTAATCTCATCCTCTGTCGACAAAGTATCAGATGCTCCTGCCTCGGTTTTAGCTAAAATAATTCCCGATTTAATTGCACGCAATGCCTCTAAAGCAACAGTGTCTTTAGCACGCATGGCATTTTTCATTTCGTCCATAATTTGGGATTCCAAACTCATAGTCTTGAGAATAAGTGGGTTATTACTATATTTTAACGTAACTGAAATTTTACTTAGGCAAAGGTAAAAAAATAACCCGAAAGAAACAATTTCTTCCGGGCTACCCCCATCTTTAATTAACTTATGATTAATCTACATTATCGTGTAAGAATGAATTGTTGGAACGCAATTGTATATCATCATTGCTATCTGTTCCTAAAGACATTCTGGATTGGTTATTTGCATTAGTTGTTGAATCTAAATCCACTCCCATACGCTTATAAGCAGGTTCTTTTTCTAACTCGTCTACTCGAGAGGGATTGTTATGAAATTTATAATTAAAATCTTTTAACTTTCTTCGACGCTCATCTGCACGCATTTTCAATGTATCCTCGATACTCATCTCTAATGGAGAAATATCATCTGAAGCGAAGGTAGAATACTTGGGTTGTGCAGGTTCAGCTGCTAGTTTAGTAGCGAAATTCAATTCTTCGTCGATGGCCTCTACCTCCTTATTTTCAATAATTTCTGGTTTTGATGATCCCAACAATTCATTTTCAATTTCCATATACTCTTCCAATGAATAGCGAATCACACCATTATCTACTTCCGTCATCGGTACAAACTCAACATGAGCATTCACTTTAATATTTTTTGTATCCTCTGTTAAGTCAAAAATAATTTTATTTTCTTCCGGAGTAACTGAAGCAGCAGGTTCGTTAATTGGCAAATCAAACGTAAATGTTGGCTGTATCTCCTCGTGGAATGTTAGTTGCTGTGCTTCATTGACAACAATAGTATTCACATCTACTGATGAAGTTGCAACTGGCGTTACCGATTCAGCAACAGGTGAAACGAATGAAAAATCTAAGTCTTTTATTGGCGAAACGATTTCAAAAGTCACATCCAAATTACGAATAAACTCATTCATTGGAATCAACTCATTTTCATTGATTATTGGAGTAGTTTGAGCCATTGGGACTTCTTCATCCAACAATTCGAAAACGATTTTTTCAGCAACTGCAACTACATCGGTCACAGGAGCAACAATAGTTTCCTCAATTTGATCTTCAATACTACGCTCAAAAACCGCTACTGTTTTCTGACTTAAATCACGAACTAATCGCTGTTCATCTTCTAAAGAGTGAATAATTTTACGCGGTTCGGTATTTACAATCTCTGCTTGTTGATCAGAAGTAAAACCCGTAGCAATAATTGTTACAGCAATTGCATCACCTAATGATTCATCTTCACCAACACCCATGATAATATTTGCATTATTACCCGCTTCCGTTTGGATATGATCGTTGATTTCTCCAATTTCATCAATTGTAATTTCACTAGTACCAGAAACGATAAGCAACAATACGTTTTTAGCACCATTAATTTTATTATCGTTTAATAGTGGAGAATCCAAAGCTGCTATAATTGCATCTTTAGCACGGTTATCCCCTGCAGCAGTTGCAGACCCCATGATAGCTGTTCCACTATTAGACAATACCGTCTTAGCATCTTTCAAGTCGATATTTTGCGTGTAATGATGTGTAATTACTTCAGCAATACCACGAGAGGCTGTAGACAAAACCTCATCTGCTTTAGAGAATCCGGCCTTAAAACCTAAATTCCCATACACTTCACGCAACTTATTATTATTAATTACAATCAACGAATCCACTTGTTTGCGCAAACGCTCAACACCAGCCATCGCTTGTTCTGAGCGAACTTTTCCTTCAAACTGAAATGGAATAGTAACAATTCCTACCGTAAGAATATCGCGTTCTTTTGCTAATTGAGCAATTACCGGTGCTGCACCTGTTCCTGTTCCGCCACCCATACCGGCAGTGATAAAGACCATTTTGGTGTTGTTATCCAACATTTTTTCAATCTCCTCAATGCTTTCAATTGCAGACTGTTGTCCCACTTCTGGATTTGCACCTGCTCCTAAACCTTCGGTTAGACCTACACCTAACTGAATTTTATTGGGTACAGCGCTATTTTGTAATGCCTGTGCATCCGTATTACAAATAACAAAGTCTACACCTTTAATTCCTTGTTTGAACATGTGATTGATAGCGTTGCTTCCACCGCCACCAACACCGATAACTTTTATAACATTTGATTGGTTTTTAGGCAAATCAAATGAGATGCTTCCAAATTCTGAGTTGCTCATCATACGATTTTGGTTTTGTTTGATTTTATATTTTGTCTACTTATTCTGCTTTGTCTAAAAAATCTTTAATTTTTTCTACATAACGATCAAAAAATGATACGCTAATCGGGGGCTTTTCATGGCCACCTTTTTCTTTCTCTTCTGGCACTTCTGGTTTAGGAAGATCTGTATCTTCAACAGTAAGCGTAGGTTCTTGCACCTCGGGCTGCTTATAATCGGCTATAACAACCGGTTCAGAAGCTTCTTGCGTTTCAATTTTATACGCACTTTGCGTATTTTTAGCAATACTGTTCATTACTAATCCAACTGCTGTAGCATACATCGGGCTTGATATCTCTTCACTTGAATTTCCTGCCAAATGTTCATTAGGATACCCCAAACGCGTATCGATTCCCGTAATGTATTCTACCAATTGCTTGATATGTTTCAATTGCGAACCACCACCGGTTAGTACAATACCTGCAATTAGTTTTTTTCTTGGCGTTTCATGACCATACGCTTTGATTTCAGCAAATACTTGCTCAATAATTTCAACAACACGGGCATGAATTATCAACGAAAGATTTTTTAACGAAATTTCTTTTGGATCACGACCACGTACTCCTGGAATGGATACAATTTCGTTTTCTTTATTTTCTCCAGGCCAAGCCGATCCAAATTTGACCTTTAACAACTCCGCTTGTTTTTCGATAATCGAACATCCTTCTTTTATATCTTCGGTAATTACATTTCCACCAAAAGGTACTACTGCGGTATGACGGATGATTCCATCTTTAAAAATAGCCAAATCGGTAGTTCCCCCACCTATGTCGATCAATGCCACTCCGGCTTCTTTCTCTTCTTGACTCAAAACGGCATCGGCTGAAGCTAACGGTTCTAGTGTTAAACCTGCCAACTCTATTTCTGCACTCTGTACACAACGTCCGATGTTACGAATTGAAGTCGCTTGCCCTACCACAACGTGAAAACTAGCCTCCAATCGTCCACCATACATCCCTATGGGTTCTTTAATATCGGACTGGCCATCAATTTTATACTCTTGGGGTAAAACATGAATAATTTCTTCCCCAGGCAACATGGCTAATTTACTCACTTGATCAATCAACAAATGAATATCTTTTTCGCTTATAACTTCATCTGGATTAGTGCGAATTAAGTAGTCTGTATGCTGAATACTACGAATGTGTTGCCCGGCAATTCCAACAACAACATCATTGATTTTGTAACCCGAATTTTCCTTAGCCTCATTTACTGCTTGTTGAATAGACTGGATGGTTTGGGTGATATTGTTGACCACGCCACGCGCCACTCCTAGACTCTTGGCTTTTCCAACACCTAAGATTTCGAGTTTGCCATATTCGTTTTTCTTTCCGATCATGGCAACAATCTTAGTTGTTCCAATGTCTAATCCAACGGCAATGTTTTCTTTCTGGTTCATAGTTTCAAAAATTGACACTTTCTGTTTATTTATCGGGTGCACACCACTTGTTTGGTAAAACGTAAGTTGATGCGTTTGTATTTTTCAATTGTTCTGTCGTTTACTGCTTTTTGAAAAAAAGCCTTGTAATTCATTAACTTACGTTCAATTCGAATCATTTTACCGAATTCGATTATGTAATCATAATTACGACTCGTAAGCTCCAAATTTTCGTCATCCAACACCGTAACTCCCACAATATTTTTTTTCAAAAACATATCGGCATGGATCTGTTTTAAAACTTGGGTCAACTTCGGGAGAATTTGTGGCTTTACATTTCCAAAAACCAATGGTACACGTGCCGTGTGATTTGGCGAAAGCGGCATTTCTTTTCCCTTTTGATCAATGTAATAAGAACGACTTTTTCCATAATAGCGCCCCACGGGCGTACGCGTAACTACTTCTGCTCGTAAAACACCATCAACACTACTGTAAACCTCTGATTTCTCAATCATTGGATTTTGGTTGATAGAAAACTCCAATTTATTCAAATTTAACTGCTCTAAACGAATGCTTCGCAGGTCAGTTTTATTTTCTATTAACAATTTATTAACCGTTTCCTGCCGCACAAAATTGGTGTTCGATCCAATAAAAACCACTTCGGTTTTTTTAAGGGTTCGCTGTCCATTTCTAATTTGTGCAAAAGCATACAAAAACCCCACCATCACTAGGATTAGCATCAATCGAACTGTAGACCATTTGATCATTTTCATAGCAATGCTTTTTTAATTTCGGGAACCATTTCTCCTAGATCACCTGCCCCAATAGTTACAAATACAAATGCATCATTATCCCTTAAAAAAGGAATGAGTTGTTGCTTCGTTACGAGCCGCACATTTGGATTGGTCATTTTACCCATCAACCACGTTGAACTTACTCCTTCCATAGGTAGCTCTCGAGCAGGATAGATATCCAACAATACCACTTCATCAAATTGCGATAAGCTCTCGGCAAACCCATCAACAAAGTCTTTAGTACGGCTGAATAAATGGGGCTGAAATACGGCGGTTACTTTTTCCCCGGGGTACAATTCGCGCACAGCTTGATGCACCGCATTAATTTCTGTAGGATGATGTGCATAATCATCGATATAAACTCTCTTTTCGGTTTTTATTTGATACGAAAAGCGACGTTGTATCCCTTGAAAAGATGCCAAAGCTTTAGCAATAGAACCGGTTGGGGTGCCGAACGTGTAGGCCATTGCTAAAGCGGTTAAGGCATTCATTAAATTATGATGCCCTGGCAAAGCAAAGGCAATATCTTTTATCGTTTCTGTTGGGGTTCTTACATCAAATAGGTAAGCGCTATTTTCGATGCGAATGTTGTGTACAACAAAATCGGCTTCTTCATTTATTGCTAATGTAGTCCCCTTTAAAGGCAACCCTTTTGGAATAAATAAATGCTTCGGATCCGTTACTTTAAAAGCAAACTCACAAAACGATTCTTGAATCGCCGTTGCATCTCCATAAATATCCAAATGATCCGCATCCATTGAGGTCACACATGCCAAATCAGGATGTAAGTATAAAAACGAACGATCAAACTCATCCGCTTCAACTACCGAAATCGACTTTCCTTTCCCAATTAAATTCGAATGATAATTTTCGACAATACCTCCCAAAAAAGCCGTCACATCGGCACCACTTTCATACAAGATATGCCCTAAAATACTGGACGTTGTTGTTTTTCCATGTGTACCCGCAACAGCAAAACAATAGGTATCTTTGGTAATCATCCCTAATACTTCTGCACGTTTTTTAATGGTATACCCTTTTTCTTGCAAAAATTTCCACTCGGAATGATTTTTAGGAATAGCCGGTGTTATTACAACTAACGTATTTTCTTGGGTATACGAAGCAGGAATTGCTTCAATGGAATCTTCAAAATGGATTTTCATACCACTTGCAATCAATTCATCTGTCAACCTTGTTGGAGTTTTATCATAACCCGATACACTTTTCCCAATGTACTGAAAATAGCGGGCTAAGGCACTCATTCCAATCCCTCCAATCCCAATAAAATAGACATTATGAATTTGATTTAGATTCATTCTATTTGTGCATTAATTTAATAATTTCATCAACAATTGCTTGGGTAGCATCGGGCTTACCTAAGCGTTTCATGGCGTCACTTAATTGGTGTTGCAGCACCTCGTTTTGCATTAAATCAACCATTGTTGTTTCAAATTGCGTATCCAATTCGGACTCACGCAACAACAAAGCACCTCCTTTTTCAACAATGGCCTTGGCATTTTTCGTTTGATGATCTTCTGCTACATTGGGCGATGGAATAAACAGTGTAGGTTTTCCCACCAAACACAGTTCAGACACTGATGAAGCACCGGCGCGCGAAATCACAAAATCGGCTGCTGCATAAATTAAATCCATACGATCGATAAATGCAACGACATGAACATTAGGCCGTGCTTCTAAATGTTTATATGCTTCGTAATATAATTTTCCGCATTGCCAAAAAACTTGTATATCGTGTTGAAGCAAAAAGTCGAGTTCTTTAGCAATTAATTGATTTATGCGGCGTGCGCCCAAACTTCCTCCTAAAACCAAAAGTGTTTTTTTATTGGGATCCAATTTAAAATAGTTCAATCCCTCTGTACGCTTAGAACCACTATCTAATAAATCTTGACGAACTGGATTACCTGTAAATACAATTTTTTCTTTCGGAAAAAAACGATCTAGATTTTCATAGGCTACGCAAATCACATTAGCTTTTTTACTCAACAGTTTATTGGTAATTCCGGGATAGGAATTTTGTTCCTGAACCACAGTAGGAATTCTTTTACGTATAGCCATTTGCAACAACGGACCGCTCGCAAAACCACCAGTACCAATCACCACGTCGGGTTGAAATTGCCTAATAATACGATCGGATTTTAGTAAACTGCTCAACAATTTAAACGGGAAAAGCATATTTTGAAAGGTGAACTTTCGTTGTAAGCCTGCAATCCATAGTCCTTCTATTTTGTATCCGGATTGAGGGACTTTTTGCATTTCCATTTTATCTTGTGCTCCAACAAATAAAAATTCAGCATCAGGAAAACGTTGTTTCAATGCGTTTGCAATGGCAATTGCCGGATAAATGTGACCCCCGGTTCCCCCTCCACTTAATATGAATTTATGTGTTTTCATCCGTTTAATTCATTACCGTATTTAATGGATTATTTGGTTCGTCATTCCCATCATTTTGCGCACGTTCTGCTTCTTCTTCGGCTAGAATTTGTTGATCTATTAATCGTTGTAAAGCCTCGTCACGGCGTTTTTTATCGGCTTCTTCTTGGGCAATTTCTTCTTCTTTTTTAGTAACACTTAAAATGATTCCAATCGCAATACAGGTCATCCAAAGCGAAGTCCCTCCTGAACTAACTAAAGGGAGTGTCTGACCCGTAACAGGGAGTAACTCTACAGCAACGGCCATATTTATCATGGCTTGAAATACTATAGGGAACCCGAGACTTATCACTAAAAGCTTTCCGAATAAAGTGGTGGCTTTATGGGAGGCAACTACAAACCGGAACAACAATAAAACATATAAAAACAAGATTGACAATCCGCCTATTAACCCATACTCCTCAACGATAATCGCATAAATAAAATCGGATGACGATTGCGGTAAAAAATTTTTCTGTACACTTTTGCCCGGACCCAATCCGTAAATTCTACCCGAAGCGATAGCCATTTTAGCGTTATCAATTTGGTAATTGTTTTCGTTGGGCTTGTCGGAGGTGAAATTTTCGACGCGACTTTTCCATGTATCTACTCGGTTTGGAAACGCTTTAGGAAAAGCAACAACCAACAATATAAAAAACGAAGCTGCTGCTACAGCCAATCCAAGAATCATTGCAATGTATTTGAATGGATATTTTCCAATGAACACAATCATAAGCACCATGAGAAAAATCAATGCGGCGGTCGAAAAGTTGGCCGGAAAAATTAATCCTACTGTGATAAACACATAAAGCCAAAGCTCAAATAAAGAATTTTTAAATGTTACGGGCGTTTCCCGTGTTTTGGTCAAATACCGTGCAACAAAAACATAGAGCACTATTGCTGCTAAAGCTGATGTTTGAAAGGAAATTCCAATAAATGGGATCTGAATCCAACGGCTAGCATTGGCGCCTTCGATTACATTTCCACGGATTAAGGTGTACAACAACAGCACCCAGACTATAGGAAGAATGATTAAAGATAACCTTCGAAAATAATGAAACGGAACTTTATGAACTTTATAAATAATAAAAAAACCAACCGTGATATGAAGCGCGTGTTTTACCAAATAAGTTAACACATTTCCCGAACCGTGGCGCGTATAGGCTAAATTACTACTTGCACTAAACACAGGCATAAATGAAAATACCGCCAAAAAGACTACCAAAGCCCAGATGACCTTATCTCCATGTAACCTACTGATTAATTGCTTCATAAAATTAGTTTTTTGTATTGGGTATTATCTATTGTATACGCGGGATTCTTTTACTTGACGGTTGCCCATGAAACGACTGCATTGACTAACCCTAGTTTATCTTTTTTTATTTATTAACCCCTTGGAATTGATTAAAGATTTCGAACCACATCTTTAAACTGGCGGCCACGATCTTCATAGTTTTCAAACAAATCAAAACTTGCGCAAGCAGGAGATAATAAAACGGTGTCCCCTTTTTCGGCAATATGTTTGGCTGTAT
The DNA here is from genome assembly GCF_027484945.1 of Flavobacterium sp. Classification (GTDB taxonomy): domain Bacteria; phylum Bacteroidota; class Bacteroidia; order Flavobacteriales; family Flavobacteriaceae; genus Flavobacterium. The sequence continues at coordinate 24,719 of NZ_JAIXRZ010000028.1, read as the reverse complement.
TTACGGCATCAAACATATTGTCAACTTCAACCATCATATCTACCACATTTACAAAAGCATCGATTATTTTTTTATTATCAACGCCTAAACAAATAATTGCTTTTACTTTTTCATGTACCAAAGCCATTAACTCGGTATAATCATTTCCTTTATCTACTCCCCCAACAATCCATACGGTAGGTGTGGTCATGCTTTCTAAAGCAAAGTAGGTAGCATTTACATTGGTAGCTTTACTATCGTTAATGTATTGTACATTTTGAATTTTTAAAACTTTCTCCAAGCGGTGTTCTACTCCCTGAAAATTGGACAAACTCTCTCGTATCGTTTGTTTTCTGATACGCATCAATTGAGCTACTGAAGCCGCAGCCATTGCATTTTTCAAATTGTGTTTACCTTCGAGAGCAATTTGAGCAGTTTCCATCATGAACTCCTCTTGATTAATGTTGATTTCCATAGTTTTGTCGTTTAAATAGGCTCCTTCTTTATTACTTTTTGTTATTGAAAAAGGAATTGGTTTTGCTTTGATTTTATTATTGTTAAGCCAATTATTCATGGCTACATCATCGGAATCATAAATGAGATAATCGCCTTCGTTTTGATTCATTGTGATTCGGAATTTGGATGCGATATACTTGTCATAATTATAGTCATAGCGATCCAAATGATCCGGACTTATATTGGTTATAATGGCAATGTGTGGTTTATAATGCACAATACCATCCAATTGAAAACTGCTCAATTCCAACACATAACAGTCGTAATTTTCTTCGGCCACTTGCCAAGCGAAACTCTTTCCGATATTCCCCCCTAAACCCACATTAAGCCCACCTTCTTTTAGTAAATGGTAGGTTAACATGGTTGTTGTAGTTTTACCGTTGCTCCCAGTAATCCCAATTGTTACCGCATCTGTGTAAGGATACGCAAACTCAATTTCTGAGATGACCGGTATTTTTTTTTCGACCAACTTTTTTACTATAGGTGCTTTATCGGGGATACCGGGACTTTTCATTACTACATCGGCATTGAGAATCAATGCTTCCGTATGTTGGTTATCTTCCCAAGCAATCTTGTATTGAGTAAGAACGTCTTTATAATTCTGTTTGATAGCTCCAAAATCAGATACAAAAACATCGTATCCTTTTTTTTGCCCTAATAGTGCAGTACCCACGCCACTTTCACCGCCACCCAGGACGACCAATCGTTTCATTTTAGCGTAATTTTAAGGTTACAATAGCTACAATGGCTAACATGATCGTTACAATCCAAAAGCGGGTTACGATTTTACTTTCGTGGTACCCTTTTTTCTGATAATGATGATGTAATGGCGACATTAAAAAAATACGGCGTCCTTCACCAAATCGTTTTTTAGTATACTTGAAATAGGAAACTTGCATGATTACAGAAGCGCTTTCGGCAAAGAAAATAGCACACAATACGGGTAACAACATTTCCTTACGTACAGATATCGCCAAAACCGCAATAATTCCACCTATAGTTAAACTTCCCGTATCTCCCATAAAAACCGAAGCGGGATAGGAATTATACCAGAGAAACCCAACTAAAGCCCCTACAAATGCTGCAATAAAAACCGTCATTTCTCCAGAATTTGGAATATACATGACATTCAAGTAGCTAGACAAAATGATATTTCCAGAGATAAAGGCAAATATTCCTAGTGCTAAAACCGATATCGCCGAAGTACCCGCAGCAAGTCCATCAATTCCATCCGTAAGATTTGCCCCATTGGAAACCGCGGTGATGATAAAAATTACAATCGGAATAAATACCAACCATGCCCATTGATGGTAATTTTCAGTAAAAGGCTTTAAGATTTGAGCATATTCCAATTCATTGTTCTTCATGAATGGAATTGTAGTGGTTGTCGATTTAACCTCTTTGGCCACAGGAGCAACCATGCTTTGGGTTTGATTGAATGTAATTGGGACATTTGACTTTTCACGAACCGTTACTCCGGGATGAAAATACAATACCGATCCAACTATTAAACCCAATCCTACTTGACCTATAACTTTGAAGATTCCTTTTAATCCTTGCTTATCTTTTTTGAAAATTTTAATATAATCATCTATAAATCCGATCGTACCCATCCATAGTGTGGTAACAATCAACAGAATGATATAAATATTGTTCAATTTGGTAAACAACAACACCGGAATCAACGTGGCAACAATAATAATTAATCCACCCATCGTTGGTGTTCCAGCTTTTTGTGTTTGCCCCTCAAGGCCCAATTCGCGAATGGTTTCGCCCACTTGTTGGTTACGAAGGAAATTGATTATTTTTTTTCCATAAATCGTTGAAATCATCAAAGACAAAATCAAAGCCATTGCCGATCGGAACGTGATATATTGAAACACACCCGCTCCAGGGAAGTCGTGATGTTTATCGAGAAAGTCAAACAAATAGTAGAGCATAGTTTATTTATTTAATAATTCGAGTATATCTTTTACAATTTGCATATCGTCAAAATCATGACGAACACCGTTTATTTCTTGATATGTTTCATGTCCCTTACCTGCAATCAAAAGAATATCGTTGGCATTAGCCAATTGACAAGCTGTTTTAATGGCTTGCTTACGATCGACTATAGATATTGTTTTTTTAAAATCTTGAGGTTCAACACCTGCCTCCATTTCGACAATAATTTGTTCAGGAGATTCAGAACGCGGATTATCGGAGGTAAAAATGACTTTATCACTCAACGCAGCAGCAATTTGCGCCATAACGGGACGCTTGGTTTTATCGCGATCACCACCACATCCGACAACGGTAATCAGTTGTTCATTTTTTGTTCGGATATCAGAAATGGTCCGTAACACATTTTCCAATGCATCGGGTGTATGGGCATAATCAACTATAGCCGTTATTTTATCTTTGGAAATAATAAATTGAAACCGTCCGGAAACACTTTCCAACTCAGATAACAAACGAAGCGTTTCTATTTTTTCTAGTCCTAACGCTAGCGCTACACCATAAATTGCCAATAAATTGTACGCATTAAACGAGCCGATTAACTTTACCCAAACTTCATTTTCATTGACTTTCAACAACAATCCAGACAACTGATTTTCGAGTATTTGAGCCTTATAATCGGCCATTGATTTTAAAGCATAGGTCAATTTACGTGCTTGGGTGTTTTGCAGCATAACCGGACCATTTTTATCATCATTATTGGTTAAGGCAAATGCCGTTTTGGGTAAATGATCAAAAAAGGATTTTTTTACATCTCGGTATTCGGCAAAAGACGCATGATAATCCAAATGGTCATGCGATAAATTGGTAAATACACCGCCTTCAAACACCAATCCCTCTGTACGTTTTTGGTGGACTCCATGGGAGCTAACTTCCATAAAACAAAATTCACAACCGATCTGAACCATTGCATTCAAATACTGATTGATTGTCAAAGAATCGGGTGTTGTATGCGTTGCTTTGTAAACGGTATCATCAACCATGATCTTTACCGTCGACAACAATCCTACTTTATAGCCTGCTTTTTTAAACAATTGGTACAATAACGTCGCAATCGTTGTTTTTCCATTTGTTCCGGTAACTCCTACCAATTTCAATTGAGATGAAGGATTGCTATAAAAATTATTGGCCATATAGGCTAAAGCCGAATTGGTATCCACAACTTGAACATACGTAACCCCATCGTGAAACTGCTCGGGCAATGTATCACATACAATAACCACAGCTCCTAATTCAATTGCCTTAGCGATATAATCATGTCCGTTTGAAACTGTGCCCCGAATCGCAACAAAAACATCTTGATGCGCTACCTTTCGCGAATCAAACTCAATTTTTGATACAGCAATATCGGTCGGCCCTTTAACCGACACTAATGCAACTTTATATAAGAGTTCTTTTAACTGCATTACGATAATTCTAAGGTGATACGCGTATTTTTTCGTAGGACTTCGCCCGGTTTTATTGACTGCGATTTTACTCTTCCAGCACCATTCACAATCACTTTCAATCCTAAATTTTCTAGTAGTGCCACAGCATCCATACCGGGCATACCTTTTAAATTTGGCACTTTATTTTTTGCTTTGTGCAACCGCGAATAATATTCCTGGTATTTTGCATCTTGTTTTGCAACCTTCTTATTAACATCTTTTACTTTGTTAGATGAAGGGGCATCGGTATAGATTTTTTGTGCAATACGTTTAAATACTGGACCTGCTACATCTGCACCGTAATAATTATTATTTTTTGTTGAGGGTTTATGAACCACTACTATACACGAATATTTTGGATTATCTGCCGGAAAAAAGCCCACAAAAGATGAAATATAATGTTTCTCCATACCACCATTAACCGCATAATTGGCTTGTGCTGTTCCCGTTTTTCCCGCCATAGAAAAATCTTTTGAATACAATGATTTACCCGTGCCGCGTTTCACAACATTTTCTAGGACAACTTTTATTTTTTTTACGGTATTGTCTGAGCAGATCTTTGGATTGATTACTTCTTTATTGTATTTTTTAATCGTCTTGTTCCACTCTTTAATTTCGGACACAAAAAGAGGCTTAATCATTTCCCCATTATTTGCTATTGCATTGTATAAGGTTAATGTTTGTAAAGGCGTTACAGAAACCCCATACCCAAAAGCCATCCAAGGCAACGCAATTGCACTCCATCTTTTGGATCCCGGTTTAGGAATTGAAGGAATACCTTCTCCAGCAATAGGCAATCCTAATGGCTTATCCAAGCCCATACGTTCAATACGCTCTACAAATTGTTGGGGATTATCTTTATAATTTTCACATACCGCTTGAACCAAAACCGTATTGGAAGAGATTTCCATACCTCTAGCTAAAGAAATTTTTTGGGGTCCTTCACGATGTGAATCTTCTACTTTTTTACCGTAATAATAAATTAAACCGCCCTTACGGTCATACACTTTACTCGTATCAACTTTTTGATCATCGAGCAACGCTATCAAATCAACCAATTTAAAAGTTGAACCAGGTTCATGGGACTCATAGATGGCATAATTGAATGATTCATAGTAATCTCCCGACTTATCATCCTTTTCCAAATTAGAAATTGCACGCACATAACCGGTTTTGGTTTCCATAACCACCACACAACCGTGCTCGGCATCATAATCTTGCAATTGTTTCAATAACGCATGATGTGCAATATCTTGAATAAAAACATCTAGAGTAGCAATTACATCATAGCCATCACGGGGCTCTTTTTCGTTCTCATCTCGAATAGGTTTCCATTCACCTTTGGCCATTTTTTGTTTTAAAACTTTACCGTCTTCGCCTTTTAAATACTTTGAAAAAGCCCCTTCAATTCCCACCTTCCGTAAGGTTCCATCTTCCAATTTACGCTCATAACCAATGGTGCGCTCAGCAATTTTACCAATAGGATGCACCCTTACAGGATGTGCTTCAACTATAAACCCACCTTTATTTTTACCTTCTTTAAAAATTGGCATCTCTTTCAACACCATAAATTGGGTGTAGGTTAAATCTTTGGCGATAAACAAGAATCGATTATTATTTGTGCGGGCGCGTTGGAATACATTTTGATAATGAGAAGCGGATTTACCGAACATTTTGGACATTGCTTTCGCTAAATCGGCAACATTTTCCTGAAAAAGCGATTGTTTTGGAGCAACGGCATCAAAATGAATGGTGTAGTTTGGTATTGATGTCGCCAACAAACTCCCGTCTGCTGAATAAATATTTCCTTTATTGGCTGGAATAACAAATGTATTTACCGTGCGTTTTTTGGCCAACTTACGGTAATGCGCTCCTTCTACCCATTGGATATTTATCAATTTTACTGCGATTGCAATGGTCATAATAAAGATGCCCACAGCAGTAAGGTAGGTGCGGTATGAAAGTGCTTTATTAGTAGTATCTACTGCCATAATCGTGCAAAAAATCCTTTTTCTTCTTTTTTATTTACCGTTATTTTTTGGGGCGGAACCTGAGAGGGATAAATACCACGCGTTTCCATTTTTTTAGAAATAGTGGACTCCATTCGCAGTTTCATCAATTGGGAACGGCGGTCTACAAAGCGAGAGCGCAATTCTTTTACCTCCTCATTTAATTCGGCTATACGTAATACCTTTTGCTCATAGCTATGCGTGTTAGCGATCATTATAATGGCTAAGAGAATTAAAAACAGAATAAAGCGCCAATTTTTGGTGGCATCTTCATTAACTAAAAACCGCGCTTTTAATATGCTATAAACCCCTTGTTTCATTCGACTTTTGCTGCAATTCGTAATTTGGCACTACGCGCTCTATTATTTATTTTAATTTCTTCTTCAGAAGGGACAATTAGTTTTCCAATGGTTTTAAACGGGACTGAAAAATTTCCAAAAAAATCGCGTTCAGGTTCACCTTCAAACATCCCATTTCGCATATAGCGTTTTACCAATCGATCCTCTAGCGAGTGGTAAGCAATTACACTTAAGCGACCTCCCGGGTTTAAAAGTGCATTGGTTTGCTCCAAAAACTCTTTAAGAACATCCATTTCTTGATTTACCTCAATGCGAATAGCTTGGTAGATTTGGGCCAATATTTTATTACTCAAATGCGCTGGCAGGTACTTAGCCAACACCGCTTTTAATTCGATTGTCGTTTGAATTGGCTTCTTGCTACGCGCTTCCACAATGGTTCGCGCCAGGGCAGGTGCTTGTTTCAATTCACCATAATTCAAAAACATTTGCTTTAAAAGCTCCTCATCATATTCGTTTATGACACGATATGCATCCCAATCGTTTTGACGGCTCATACGCATATCCAACTTAGCTTCAAATCGAGTTGAAAAACCGCGTTCGGCTTCATCAAATTGATGGGATGACACTCCTAAATCGGCTAAAATTCCATCAACTTTTCGGACGCCATGAAAACGCAAAAACCGTTTGATATAGCGAAAATTCTCTGGCACTAACGTAAAACGATCATCATCAATCGTGTTTTTCCAAGCATCTTCATCTTGATCAAAAGCAAATAACTTTCCCTGGGGACCGAGACGCTTTAAAATCTCCCGAGAATGCCCACCTCCACCGAAGGTAACATCTACATAAATTCCATCCGGACGAATGGCAAGACCATCAACCGTTTCTTTGAGTAAAACTGGGTTATGATATTCCATGGTCCTCGTCGTTTACATTACCCATTACATCTTCGGCCAAATCTGCAAAGTCAACGACAGAATCATCAATTGCTTTTTCATAAAGATCTTTATCCCAAATCTCAATAATATTGACCGCTGAAGACAACACGATATCTTTAGAAATCTGGCCAAAAGCCACAAGATCTTTGGGAACCAATAAGCGGCCTAAGTTGTCGATTTCAACCACTTTCACTCCAGCAGTAAACCGCCGAATGAAGTCATTATTCTTTTTTACAAATCGGTTAAGCTTATTGATTTTTTGCATCATTAGATTCCATTCGGTCATCGGATACAATTCCAAACAAGGCTGAAAAACAGAGCGCTTCAGCACGAAACCGTCCTGAAGAGAGGCCGTCAGTTGCTTTTTCAAAGGAGCAGGCAATAACAACCGTCCTTTGGCATCAACTTTACACTCATATGTTCCAACTAATGAATTCAAAATGGATTTTCTAATTTGATATAGAGCAAAAATATAAAACTTTTTACCACTTTTTACCACAATCTACCACTTTGTTAATAAGTTTTACCACTTCATGCGCAAACACGTGCTTTTAAAGCGTATTGCGATTTTATTTTCTTTTAATAACCTCTTAGAAATTGTGGACATTTTTAGTCTAAACCCTACTGCTCTTGAATAGGTATTCGTTTTCTGATATTTTTATCAAAAAACCTTTTCAATACAACAAGAAAGCTGCTGATTTACGGAGGGTTAGCTGTTGACTATTATACTTACGACTTATTTAGATTGGTTTATTTTTAAATAAAAGACGCACCTTGCCAATATTGTTTTGAAACACCTATATTTGTAACAATTCAAAACAGAACTTTCACAATGGCTGTAAGCATAAAAAACGAAGGAAAATACCACTATTTTGAAGCGGGAGAAGGCACCCCAATTGTAGTATTGCATGGATTAATGGGCGGATTAAGCAACTTTCAAGCGGTTGCTGATCATTTTTCTAAAAAAGGCTACAAAGTTATTATACCCGAATTGCCTTTGTACACCCAAAACATTTTAAAAACGAATGTTAAAGCTTTTGCTAAATATGTAAAAGACTTTATTACCTATAAGGGTTTTGACCGCGTCATTCTTCTTGGAAACTCCTTAGGAGGCCACATTGCTTTATACCATACAAAAATGTATCCTGAAAAAGTTGCTGGCTTAGTAATCACAGGAAGTTCTGGTCTTTATGAAAGCGCAATGGGCGATAGCTACCCTAAACGAGGCGATTATGAATACATCCGAAATAAAACTGCCGATGTTTTTTATGATCCTAAAATGGCATCTAAAGAATTAGTCGATGAAGTTTTTGGTATTGTAAACGATCGTATTAAAGTATTAAAAACGCTTACTATTGCGAAAAGTGCAATTCGGCACAATATGGGAAAAGATTTGCCAAAAATGCACGTTAAAACCTGTATTATTTGGGGTAAAAACGATAAGGTAACACCTCCTGAAGTGGCCGAAGAGTTTCATAAATTAATGCCTAATTCGGACTTGTATTGGATTGATCAATGCGGTCATGCTGCGATGATGGAACGTCCGGATGAATTCAACCAACACTTGGAAAATTGGTTGAAAAAAGAACAATTGTAAATGAAAATTACCACAGCTGAATTCATAATCAGCAATTCTGTAGTAAGCAAATGCCCACAAGAGCCATTGCCCGAATATGCCTTTATTGGCCGTTCCAATGTTGGAAAATCTTCATTGATCAACATGTTGACCAACCATAAAAATTTGGCAAAAACATCGGGAAGGCCAGGAAAAACGCAACTCATAAACCACTTTAAAATCAACCACAATTGGTTTTTAGTGGATCTGCCCGGATATGGTTATGCCCGTGTTTCAAAATCGGCTAAAGAAACCTTTCAAAAATTTATCACGGACTATTTTGAGAAACGCGAACAGTTGGTTTGCGCCTTTGTATTGATTGATGTTCGCTTGGAAGCCCAAAAAATCGATTTGGAATTTATTAATTACCTCGGCGAAAGCGGCGTGCCTTTTTGCCTGATTTTCACTAAAGCAGACAAACTTACACGCATTAAAGCCGAGTCAAATGTAGCTGCCTATCGCAAAAAATTATTAGCCAATAATTGGGAAGAAATGCCTCCGTATTTTATTACTTCTTCTGAAAGCGGTTTGGGTCGAGAAGAACTCTTAAACTATATTGAACAGGTCAACAATGATGTTAGAAATTCGCTATAAATTATAGTATACGATTCTATGACTATTTTTCGTGTCTTTTTTTCACTTTCAGTTATTTTTCTATTTAACAGCTGTAATTTTCCTCATTTCTCATTAACTAATAATGGCCCTGCGGGAGGAGTTAATTTTAGAACAGGTAATTGGTTGATCAATGAAATTGAATGCCCTTCCAAAATTTATGGACAACTGAATGCTGAAATTCAAGAAAATTTTAAGGATTTATTGAAAGATCGATATTTTACATTACTTACTGCAAAAGGAAGTATTATTCCAAAAAAAGCTGGAATTTCAATGTCTAAAGAAACCTTACATCAGTTGGCTTTAGGAACAACAATGGATTATTTCATTCAAGTAAAGGCAGTAATCATAACTAATGAAGTGGGCGCAATAAGCTATAATTCAAAAAGAACAAACCCACAAAATAGCAGTGTACAAGTTACCATTGCATGTTATGACATAAAAAAAGAAATCTTATTGTATTCTAAAACCTCAACGGGTTCTGTTTCAACAAGTCCTAGCACACGAGACCAAATCGAATTTTCACCTGCAATAAACAATTTAATACTATCAAGTTACAGAAAAGTTTTTAGAGACCTTTTCGAACATTCAGTTAAATAACTATTTTCAAGCTTTCAAGTTCAACTTTTCTGCAAAAAATTCGGTAAAATCGCGCATAGTATCGGCCATTTTATCGTCTTGCGTTGCCCGTTGGTAGGTATCCGCTAAAGCGACAAGTGTTTGATGAAAAAACACTTTCATCTCATCTACAGGCATGTCTTTGGTCCACAAATCAATGCGCAAGGTCTCTTTTTGTTGACTATCCCAAATGGAAAGCAATACCGCCTTGGCTTGGGCTTTGCTTACCCCACCGTCTTCTGCAGTCCAATGCAATTGCTCAGGAATACGGTTTTCATCAAGTTCGACATTGATCTTTATTTCTGATGTATAGGTGTTTTTACTCATTTTTCTTTGGTTTGTATTTTGACCCTTCAAAGATACGATGCGCATCCATAGCCAACAATTCTTTTGGGGTAACTTTTTCGTTATTTTCTGCAAATGACCGAACAATTTGCCAACCCACCCACTGTCCAATTCGACCAGGAGTTTCATTGTCGATTTCTAAATAAAATTTTGAAAAAGGAGCCAGATTTATAAACCGATTGGCCAACTTCGAATCGGAGCTGTAGAGGTATTTATTTTGAATGAAATTTTCCCAAATGTAGGATTCATTTTCTTGACAAAACTTTAATTGCTCGGCGGTATAACCAATTTTTTCTACGTCGGTGTAGTTCGGTAACAACAAATCTTTTAGATACAATTCTTTTCCGGAATCGATCATTAAGCTAATAAAATCATTATGCCGCGACTGAGGAATTACTTGAAACCCAATAGCCGAAACCACATCAGGCATCATCTGTCGGGGCTCAAAATTATCGCGTATATATTGTGCAATACCAGCATAAAAAGGGTGACTTTTGCCCAAATACATTTCCAAGGAAACAATCAACTTATCATTCGTATAAATCGCCTTAGTGGTATTGTCCATCTCACCAATTACAGTATAAATTACAGGTTCTTTAACTTTTGGGAAATAGTATTTTACATGTTTAAACACATCTTCTATCTCGGTTTGCGCAGCGCTAAAATCTTTATACTTCGCTTCAACAGCACGGTATAAAGCTTGCCAATCCTTGTTGGTCATTTTATTAATCCAAACCGAATCGGGGACCTCGTAAGGAAAAAATTCGGGAAACTGCTTTTTAATTTGGGGTAAATCACTTGATTGTGACCCATAAAAAGCTTGTTCAAAACGAACCAATTGGGTTTTCACTGGAATCGCTTCCACCTCTTTCTCAATTTTTGATTTTTGGCTACAACTCCAAAACATAAAAACAGCAATACAAAACCCTACGCTACGTATCATAACCTAAATTTAATTTTTAGTTTGTAAATAAAACCTTACCTTCGTTATCGATCCCTTTCGATCGTGCAATTAAAATTAAGAATCGCATAATCAATTAACAACAAACGAAAAGGTATGAATATTCGTATAAATTAATATTTTTGCAAATATACGTTAGTTAATAGATTTTTTAGGCACAACCCAATAAATGACAAAAATTAGCACGCTTCAAGTAGCTCAAGTCAATGCGCATATCGTATCGTGGCTCAAGTCGTATGCTGAAAAAGCAAACGTACAAGGATTTGTCATTGGCATATCGGGTGGTGTAGATTCGGCGGTAACCTCAACACTTTGTGCCCAAACAGGATTACCAACTTTGTGTGTAGAAATGCCTATTTATCAAGCAGAAAGTCAAGTAAATCGGGCCCAAGAACATATCGCGCAATTAATGGAACGATTCCCTAATGTAACCGAAACGCGAGTTGACCTTACCCCTATATTTGAAAGTTTTAAAACAGAAGTGCCCCCGAGCAAAGACGAGAAAGCCTATTTTTTAGCGTTGGCCAATACGCGCGCACGTTTGCGCATGAGTACTTTATATTATTTAGCGGGAATTCATGGTCGATTGGTGGTGGGGACAGGAAATAAAGTGGAGGATTTTGGGGTTGGATTTTACACCAAATACGGTGATGGAGGTGTAGATGTTAGTCCGATTGCCGATTTAATGAAAAGTGATGTGTATGCACTTGGTGCGTTTTTAAATATTCCAGAATCCATTCAGCAAGCGGCACCAACTGATGGGCTTTTTGGCGATAACCGAACTGACGAAGATCAATTAGGAGCCAGCTATGATGAATTGGAATGGGCAATGCTAGCAGCGGCCAAAGGATGTCAAATGGATGAATTTGAAGGAAGACAACGCGAAGTGTTTTCCATTTACCAACGCTTAAACCAAGCCAATAAACACAAAATGAATCCAATTCCCGTATGTTTAATTCCGGAAGCATTTCGGTAAAAAGGGAATTAAAAAATAAATAAACTCACCACTAAAAACGTTAAGTATGATTACAGTTTGTCTTGCCGATAATTTACCCGTGGTTCATTATGGTGTTAAATCTTATTTTAGAGATCATCCTGAAATTTCGGTTGTTTCCAATGTTGGAAGTTTTTATATGGTACCCGATGCATTGCGCAATCGCGAGATTAACGTATTGGTAATCGATTTAGAACTCGATGGATTGAAAAGTATTTACGAATTAAAAGCGATTATCAAAAACTTTCCCAGCACCAAGGTTTTGGTTTTTTCCAACCTCAATGAACAAGTTTATGCCCCCAATGCAATAAAAGCGGGTGCAGTGGGCTATGTACACAAAGGGTCTAAATTGGAAACACTAGGAACCACGATAATTCGCGTACATCAAGGTTTAGTGATGATGAGCGACACCATTAAGAAAAACCTTGCTTTAATTGCAAAACAAAACAAAACGGAACGTGTATACCGAAAATTATCCAACCGTGAAATCGAAGTATTGCGCTACCTATCGGATGGAAAGAAAAATAATGAAATTTCGAAAATTTTAAACCTAAACGAAAAGACAGTCAGCACCTACAAGTTACGCTTATTGCAAAAATTAAACGTTACAAATCTTGTTGATTTAGTGAATAAAGCGAAAACGCTGGATATCGTTTAATTCAGTCGGTGCCTTGAGATTACACGTCCAAGTTTTTTGGAAAAAACATTGGTAAGTCCTAAATAATCGACAATTAATGCCAATGTTTCTGAATTATCACCATCCGTCTCCGGACTGATTTCTTTTTTTAGTTCATCAATAATTTGATTGACCCAATACCAACGCAAGGTTAAAATCGTTTCGGTTACATATTGACCTGTCGACTGATCTTTGGCTTTTACCAAAATGTTTTTAGCTTCCCATTTATGGAGCACTTCGCGCTCTTCATTCAACAATATACCCGTGACTTCTTGGGAAAGTTCGAGAGGAAGTTGCGCGATATATTGATTTAATTCAAAGATTTCATTTTGGTGGTAATACTGGATTACGTCGTCATAAATTTGTTTGAAACCCGGATGCGCCAATTCAATTTCGTCTTCTTGCAAACTCAAGAAAATACGGTGAAAAACCTTGTAACGATTAACTTCCTTAACCTCAATCATTTCGCCATTTTCATCGGTTTTAATCAAAATATCTTCAAAATCATCTTCTTTATCTCCATACAATAAAAGAATCTCTATAATCTTGCGCTCTAATAACAATTGAATGTCGACTCCCTCACTAGGTTGAGTAGATGAATTATTGCGATGTACTTCAAAAGCTTTTTGTTCTTCTTTATGTTGTTTCCCCAACGCATCCAAATCTTTTTTAACCATTTGGGCTAGGGTATTAAACAAGACCTCTTCAGAAATATCCATGATTCGGGAACATTCTTGAACGTAAACTTCACGTTTAATACGGTCGGGGATTTTAGCAATACTAACCACCATATCGCGGATCAATTCTGCTTTTTTTACCGGATCATTTTTGGCTTCATTCATTAATAATGACGCCTTAAATTGAATAAAATCTTTGGCATTGGTATCCAAATAGGCGATTAAATCGTGCAAAGGTGTCTTTTTTGCAAAACTATCCGGGTCATCACCATCGGGGAAAGTACAGACTTTTACGTTCATTCCCTCTTCCAAAATCAAATCAATACCGCGTAACGAAGCGCGCAATCCTGCGGCATCGCCATCAAACAATACGGTTATATTTTTGGTTAAACGACTTACCAATCGAATCTGATCGGGCGTTAATGCAGTTCCCGATGAAGCCACCACATTTTCAATACCTGTTTGATGCATTTGAATGACGTCGGTATAGCCCTCGACTAAATAACAATTATCGTTTTTGGCTATAGCTTGCTTCGCATGAAAAATACCATAGAGCACTTTACTTTTATGGTACAAGTCACTTTCGGGCGAATTAAGGTATTTGGCTGCTTTTTTATCGTTGGTTAAAATGCGTCCGCCAAACCCCAACACACGACCCGACATGCTTTGAATGGGAAACATCACACGACCTTTAAATCGGTCAAATATTTTGTCCTCACCAACAATGGTTAGTCCTGTTTTTTCAAGAAATTCAAGTTGGTATCCTTGCGTTTGGGCTTCTTTGGTTAACGCATCCCAAACATTGGGAGAATAGCCTAAACCAAACTTTTGTATCGTATCTTTTGTAAAACCGCGCTCTTTGAAATAGGTCCCACCAATAGCCTTTCCTTCTTCGGTCTCTGTCAATTGTTTTTGAAAATACTGTGCGGCAAACTCAGTTACCAAAAACATACTTTCGCGCTCGTTTAAAGCTTCTTTTTCCTCATCGGTGCGCTGGGTTTCCTCGATTTCAATTTGGTATTTTTTGGCTAAATACCGTATGGCTTCGGGATATGAAAAATGCTCATGTTCCATTATAAAAGCGATTGCATTTCCGCCTTTACCGGTACTGAAATCTTTCCAAATTTGTTTAACCGGCGAAACCATAAACGAGGGTGTGCGTTCATCTGAAAACGGACTCAAACCCTTGAAATTACTACCCGCGCGTTTGAGTTGGACATAGTCGCCTATCACCTCCTCAACACGAACGGCATCGTATACTTTATCAATAGTTTCTTTGGTAATCAAACTTAAATTTTTTTAATGTCGTGTAAAAATACAAAAAAAGACGCCGCAACAAAGACGTCTTTTTCGAGTCCATCCCAAAGAATACAAAGGGGGAACTATTTAATTGAAATCTAATCGAAGTCCCAAAGAAATATTGTGCTGCTTTACCGTGTTGTTTTTGAAAAGATGATAAAAATATGCAGTTGATTACTGCAATTAAACGCCTTTAAAAATCTTATTTTTTGCGTTCAGTAACATAATTTACCATCAATTCAAGGCTCTCCTTGTAGATTGAAGGAGGAAAATGCTCGAGTAAGGCCAAAGCCTCAAGCTTAAATTCAGTCATTTTTTGTTCGGCAAAGGCCAATCCATTTTTATCTTTAACAAATTGGATAACTTCTTTTACCCGTTTTTTGTCTTTATTGTGGTTTTTAATTGAATTGATGCACCAGCTTTTCTCAGAAGGTGCGCAATTATTTAGCGCATAAATTAAGGGGAGGGTCATTTTTTGCTCTTTAATATCAATTCCTGTGGGTTTACCTATTGCATCATCAGTATAATCAAACAAATCGTCTTTGATTTGAAATGCCATACCAATTAGTTCGCCAAACTTGCGCATGCGTTCAACCTCCTCTTCGTCATCAGAAACCGAACGGGCACCCAATGCACAACAAGCAGCAATCAAAGTAGCCGTTTTTTGACGGATGATTTCGTAGTAAATTTCCTCGGTAATATCCAGACGCCGTGCTTTTTCTATTTGCAACAACTCCCCTTCACTCATTTCGCGAACGGCCACGGAAATAATACGAAGCAAATCAAAATCACCATAATCTATTGAAAGCAATAGCCCTTTAGACAACAAATAATCCCCTACTAATACGGCAATTTTATTTTTCCACAAGGCGTTGATGGAAAAAAAACCACGGCGGCGGTTGCTATCATCAACAACATCATCGTGCACTAAAGTTGCGGTATGAATCAATTCGATCACACTTGCCCCGCGATAGGTGCGCTCCTCTACATTTCCGTTATTGAGCATTTTGGCAGTTAGAAAGACAAACATCGGGCGCATTTGTTTGCCCTTGCGGTTAACGATATAGTAGGTAATTCGATTGAGCAGAGCAACTTGCGATGACATCGCTTCTCGGAACTTCTTCTCGAAAAGTTCCATCTCATCTTGGATAGGCTGTTTTATTTGTGCCGTAATATTCATTGCCCTCAAAGATACAACATTCCCTATTGTGTAAAAATTTTTTGAAATTGCATTAAACTTTTTTTAACTTTAGAGTTCTAATTTGTAGAACCATAAATTAAAACCTATGAAAACAACAAAATGGATTTTAAGTGCCCTTGTCGTTAGCTTTTTAGTTAGTTGCAACCGAGAGGATAAAGAAATATTTATTACCGCCGAAGAAGCTACTGTCAATGCTAAAATGGATATTGCCAATAATGATGTGACAGATATCGTAGAGTTGGAAGAAAAAAACACCTATGACAATTCGCTATCTGGAAGAACTACCGAACCGATTTTAGATGCTCTTCCGAGTTGTACAACTGTAACCCGCGTGCCAGCATTTGGAATTCCAATCACGCCCGGAACTCAAGTAACTAAAACGATTGACTTTGGTACTACCGGATGTTTATTGGCAAGTGGAAATGTAGTAAAAGGTCGAATTATCATCACATTTGTTTATAATCCTGGTGCTACCACGCATACGATTAACTATGCTTTTGACAACTTCTACCACAACAGTATAAAGTTTGTTGGTAATAAAACGTTTACTCGCACCATGACAACGGCAACCGCTACTATGCCAAGTCTCCCTATTGTAACCATGAATATGGATATGACCGCTACTTTTCCAAACGGAAATAGCTACCAACGTGTCGGGCAACGCATCCGTGAAATTGTTGAAGGTTATACTACGCCCGGAATATTAGCAGACAATGTATACAAAGTAACTGGAAGTTGGACCACATCATTCCCAAACACCACCCTACAAACCAGCACAATCACTTCGCCATTGTATGTGAAAATGAGCTGTATGGCTGCTAACAAACCGTTAATTGTGAGTGGGGTGATTTCAATTGTTCGCAATGGCAACACTGGAACGTTGGACTATGGTGACGGAACTTGTGACAACACAGCCTTGTTTACCTTTAACGGAAATACCTATACAATTATAATCGGTAATTAATTCAATTGATTTACAAAGAAAAACGTCCCGAACAAATCGGGACGTTTTTTTTTTTAGGATTTATTGGCCAACTGACCACAGGCTGCGTCGATATCTTTACCACGGCTACGTCTAACCTTAACTACAATATCGTTTTTTTCCAACGCAGTAATATAGGCCTGAATGGCTTCTTCGGTGGCTTGTTGAAATACCCCATCATCAATTGGATTGTATTCAATTAAGTTGACCTTACACGGAACATATTTACAAAACTTCACCAAAGCTTCGATGGCTTCGCGGTTATCGTTAATGCCTTTCCATACTACGTATTCATAAGTAACCTTACTTTTAGTCTTTTTGTACCAATATTCTAAACTCTCCCGTAGATCGGTGAGCGGAAAATTGGTGGTAAACGGCATAATCGTGTTGCGGGTGCTTTCAATAGCGGAATGAAGTGAGACAGCCAATTTAAACTTTACAGCATCGTCGGCCATTTTCTTAATCATTTTTGGAATACCCGATGTCGAAACGGTAATACGTTTAGGTGACATGCCCAAACCTTCGCTAGAGGTAATCTTTTCGATCGCTTTCATAACGTTGGGATAGTTCATCAGGGGTTCACCCATACCCATAAATACAATATTAGACAATGGGTGGTTGAAATACAACCGGCTCTCACGGTCAATAGCTAACACTTGATCATAAATTTCATCGGGCTGAAGGTTGCGCATACGCTTGAGTTGAGCAGTTGCACAAAAATTACAGTCCAAACTACAACCCACCTGACTCGACACACAGGCCGTTGTTCGCGTTTGGGTTGGAATCAGCACACTTTCGACTACCAATCCATCGTGAAGGCGCACCGCGTTTTTCACCGTACCGTCTGCACTGCGTTGCATTTGATCCACCTGAATATGATTAATGACAAAATGGATCTCCAATAAAGCGCGTGTTTCTTTGGCAATATTTGTCATGGCCTCAAAAGAATGAGCCCCTTTGGTCCACAGCCATTCATAAACTTGATTCCCCCGAAAAGCCTTCTCGCCTTGAGCTACAAAAAAATCGCGCAACTGATCCTTAGTAAGCGCTCGAATATCTTTTTTGTCTTCCATAAGGCAAAGGTAATTAGGAATTAGAAATTTTGAATTAGAAATTATAAATTATGCGTTTGGAGTTTGAGGTTTATTCCACTGCCGTAGATCAGTTGGTTAGCGCTTGAATTCCAAGGCTTATAAGTAGAAAGTTAACCCAACCTGCGTATCCCAAAATTTCGGAGAATGACTGATGGTTATTTTGTTCAAAGTCGGGACTATTGCGGAGCAGCGATTAAATCCACTTTGAATTCGTACTTTTGCACAAAATCAATCCTATGCATTTCATTTCTGAAGAACTGGAGCTTTATGTCGAGCGGCATTCACAGGAAGAACCGGAGTTATTGGTACACCTTTTTCGGGAAACACACCAAAAGGTGTTGCAACCACGTATGCTGAGTGGACACTTTCAAGGCCGAGTGCTGAGTATGCTCTCAAAAATCATTCGACCGAAACATATTTTGGAAATTGGGACCTACACCGGCTACGCTACTTTATGTTTAGCTGAAGGATTGGCAACGGATGGCACCATAGACACTATCGATATCAAAGAAGAATTGGTGGGCATCCAACGAAAGTATTTTGACCTTTCGCCCTGGAAAAATCAAATTGAAGCGCATTTAGGAGATGCTTTGGAAGTGATACCTACCCTTGATAAAAAGTTTGATTTGGTCTTTATCGACGCCGATAAAGAAAATTATATTGCCTATTTCCAACTCATTGTGCCGATGATGAATCCCGGTGGTATTATCCTTTCCGACAATGTATTGTGGAGCGGCAAGGTATTGGAGGAATTGGATCCCCGTGATACCAGTACGAAGGTCCTTTTGGAATACAATGCACTTTTAAAAAATGATCCCCGAGTAGAAACCGTATTGCTTCCCATTCGCGATGGCTTGACGGTAAGTCGGGTGTTGAAATTAATCCTTTAAAATAAACTTGCGGTACAAGCGGTACGTTAAGTAGCCATAGCCTGCTCCAAAGAAATAGCCGGTCAAAATATCACCGGGATAATGCAAGCCCAAATAGATGCGACTGTAGGCAAAAATCAACGGAAACAAGAATAATAAGGGCGCGTATTTATAGTACGGGCGCAACAGCGAAAACACCAATACAGTAGTCGCCATGGAATTGGTGGCGTGACCCGAGTAAAAACTATAGGTATCACTTGATTTTATTACTCGAATCAATCCTTCTAAAGCGGGCTCATTGCAGGGACGCAAGCGCATGAAATAATTCTTGAAGAGATTGGCCGATTGGTCGGTAACCATCAATAACAGTGTGGTAAAAAGAAGCAGATAGAGGAAATTCTTCGTTCCTAATTTCGTATAGGTTAGGTATAGTATTACTGCAAAATAGGGCGACCAATAGAACTGCTTGGTAAGAAACAACCACAAACCATCGTAGGTTGGTGAACCCAAATTATTCAAGAAGACCATAAGCGACTGGTCCCACAAAATAAGTTGGTCAACCATTACCGCTTTCTTTTAATTGGGCCTGTCATATTTTCGATAGCTTCCTCAACTTCTTTCACAGGATTGACGGCATCCAATGGAGAATCATTTCCTAAATCTATAAATCCAGCTGGACTAACGCTCTCTTTAGCTTGATCGACTTCTTTAGTAAAGGTTTCGGTCAGCTCCTTCATGGAATCAGTGATCCCTTCGGTTTGAGCGCTTTTCTGAATTTCATATTTGATTTCGTTGGTCGTACTTTTCAAATTAGCCATGAACTTCCCGAACGTACGAGCAAATTCTGGGATTTTATCCGTCCCGAAAAGCATCAACGCAATAAAGATGATGAAGATTAACTCGCCGCCTCCTATTCCAAACATAATTCCTAAATTAATGTAACAAAGGTACGAAGTAATTAGTCAAATTTTGACTTCACTTCTTGTTTTGGCCATACATTGTTTTGGGTGTCAATATCCGCTGTTTCCTCTTTTGGGTCGACTGTAATTTTCGTAATTGCTTTGATTGTAGCAAAGGTGCGACTCACTTCTTTGTCGTTCATACGCCAAATTTGTGCAGGAAATTGATGAAATTCAGTTGTTCCATCCTCAAAAGTTAATTGGACTAACAACGGCATCACCAAACCACCCGGTTTATCAAATGTCACTTGATAGAAAAACTTCGGCTCTTTTAACTTTGCACGCTCCTCTGCTGTAAAATGTTGCGTCACATAATCCTCTAATGGCTTAAAGTCTTTAATTACAAAAGGCTTGTTTAAAGTCGGTTTATAATCGGCACTACCTTCTTCGATCATGTACACCATCGGTCCAGGATCGGCGTTACGACGGCGGCGTTTTTTCATAAATTCTTCAACCTCTTTCGAAGGTTCGTTACTAACAAAATACTTTTTCACTTCTTTGATACCGATATCATTAGTATCGGTAGTATAGAACCAGCCCCTCCAGAACCAATCGAGGTCAAATGCCGATGCATCTTCCATAGTTCGGAAGAAATCTTCTGGGGTTGGGTGTTTAAATTTCCAACGGTTGGCATAGGTTTTAAACGCATAATCAAACAATTCGCGCCCCATGATGGTTTCGCGCAAGATATTCAATCCACATGCGGGTTTTCCGTAGGCATTATTTCCAAACTGACGGATGCTTTCGGAGTTGGTCATAATGGGCTCTAAATTCTTTTGGTCACCACTCATATAAGGCACAATATTTTTAGCAGGGCCACGGGTTGCAGGAAACTTTGGATCCCATTCCATTAATGCCATATATTCCATGAACGAGTTCAACCCTTCATCCATCCAGGTCCATTGACGCTCATCGGAGTTGACAATCATGGGGAAGAAATTATGTCCGACTTCATGTACAATTACGGAGATCATTCCATTCTTTACGCGATCAGTATACTTCCCATCAGCATCGGGACGGCCCCAATTCCAACAAATCATCGGATATTCCATTCCTTGGTCTTGGGCATGTACCGAAACGGCTTTTGGATACGGATAATCAAAGGTATGCGCAGAATAACTTTTTAAGGTGTGGGCTACTACACGGGTTGAGTATTCGCCCCATAATGGATTTCCTTCCTTAGGATAGACAGAAACGGCCATAACATTTTTGGTCGCTAGTTTAACTGCCATGGCGTCTAAGATGAATTTACGCGAAGTTGCAAAGCCAAAATCACGCACGTTTTCAGCCTTAAATTTCCAGGTTTTCTTTTTATCTGAGAACCCTTTTTCAGCGGCCATCGCTTCTTCTTGGGTAACAACTACAATAGGCTTATCAAATGATTTTTCGGCTTCAGCATAACGCGCCAATTGAGCGGGAGTGAATACCTCGTTTCGGTTCATTAAAGTCCCCGTAGCTTCCATAATATGATCAGCAGGCACGGTGATTTCTACTTCAAAATTTCCAAAGGGCAAAGCAAATTCACCCGAGCCCCAAAACTGCTGATTTTGCCATCCTTCCACATCGTTGTAAACGGCCATACGTGGGTAGAATTGTGCCACAACATAGAGATTATTTCCATCGGAATCAAAGTGTTCATAGCCCGAACGTCCGCCATCCAAAAGGTAATTGTTAATGTTATACCACCATTTGATGTTTAAACTTATTTTTTCGCCATGTGCTAAGGGTTTGGACAATTCAACGCGCATCATGGTTTGGTTGACACTGTATGTCATGGGTTTCCCAGCGGCATCTTTAATGTATTCAATAGTGAAACCGCCGTCAAAACGTTCTTCCAAGTATTTACGAGAAAACTGCTGCGCTCCCAATGCGGGTTCAGTACGGTCCCCATTTTGTAAAGGTGAAAGTGACTTTCGAGAATGTTGGTTTTGGTCCAATTGAATCCACAGATAATCCAAGGACTCTTTTGCATTATTGGTGTAGGTTATCACTTCTGAACCGTAAACTTTTTGGTTACGATCATCCAATTCTACCTTAATTTTATAATCGGCTTGTTGCTGATAGTACTCCGGACCCGGTGCTCCCGAAGCCGTACGGTACATGTTGGGCGTAGCCAACACATCATACATTTGTTTGAATTTATCACTATTTCTGAAACTTGGATCGGATTTTGGAGCTTCTTGAGCGTTTACTGTAACTGCGGAAAGAAACCCCGCAACCATTAGATATTTAGACAATTTAACCATTTTGTGAATCGTTTTTAGGGTTATAAAAATACCTTTTTCTCAAAAGGTAGTCAAGTAATCGGAACTTATTTTAACATTCCTTTAGTCTTTTCAGCATCCAAAACTAGGGTATGTTTGGTTCCGTTTAAATGAAAATGCATCATATTTTCTTGTTCATCAAAAATTTCGGTGAGTATGGCATTGTGCACTTCCAAAGAAGTAATTTTTGACACATCAATAGCCGTGAGATAGCACACCAACACATTACCTTCTAGGGCATTGCTTTTCAAAACTAAGGTTTTTGACTCCTTCCCTATTATAATTTTCAGCTTTTCCGAAAGGTATTTTTTTAAATCATCCCGATCGGTTTCCGACTCATTGGCAGCGCCTAAAAAATGTTTTGTTTTAAACTTTTTATCCAAAGCGGTATTCAAATCATCTACAAAAATACGGGCCGTGATTTCAAGTCGCTTCTTAGCTACATTATGATTAACTTGGTAAATAGCCATGTAAAATTTATGCACTGAAAATCCGGTACAAACAAAAAACAGAAGAAATAATACGCTATTTTTTAAATTCATTTTCATTGGGTTTCAAAAATTCAACCAGCAACTGCGCAAGTTTGAACTTCATTTTTTCCTTGTTTTCTATAATAAGCAACTGGCGTAGTTCCGCGTTTTCAACAGCATAGTATTGAAATGCTTTAACACGATCGGCTGGCAAATGCAACTGCTGGGTAAAATAAAGCGAATCCAATTGCGTATGCAAACGCGCTAGTGCTTTTTCTTTTCGTTCAACTTCCAACTCTTTTTTAAGCATAGCCGTTCGTCCTGATAGCGCATTAATTAAGGGGTCTAACGGCATCCCTCCTACAGGGATTAATAAAATTTGCCATGGTGAAAACCGTCCAGCTGTATGCAGTCTTCGCTCTGCAGGTGTATATTTTTTGGGTTTATAATCAATAATACCCATTTTTTGGGCATCTAATTTAACTATTTGAACGGCATCTAAACTGTAAACAGCGGCTTTGAGTTTAACTATTAATTGTCGACTTTTCACAATTAATTCATCTACTTTAACATAGTAATCCTCATAGCCTACAGCACTAAATTTAAGTGCATCGTTAGCATGAATAGGAAGTCGGAATTTCCCCTGTTCATTGGTTATCACCGTTTGTTGTGTCACTAAATTAGTAACGTTAATATTGTATAATTCATTGCCCAATTCAGAGCGCACTAAACCCTCGAGCCATACCGATTCGGCTTGACTAAAGGCAAGCTGAAAGCACATTAGACTATAGATTAACCAATATCTCATTGAGTAAAAGTACCAAATTTCATTCCGGTTCCCATTGCACTATCGGTCTAAATTTTTGTTAATTGTTACCTTTGCAGTAAATAATTATGTCAGCTTTCATGAAAAAAATGATTATCGCTAGCACTTCAACCTTGCATGGCGGCACCTATTTAGACTATTTGTTACCCACGCTTGAAGAACATTTTGCGCACACCACTACCATTTTATTTATCCCATTTGCACGTCCTGGCGGAATTAGTCATGACGATTATACCGCCAAAGTACGCGCTACTTTTGCTACAATAGGAAAGTCGGTCGTAGGGTTACATACTTTTGATGACCCAGGAAAGGCAATTCTTGAAGCCGAAGGAATATTTACAGGTGGAGGCAATACCTTTCAGTTGGTTGCGCAATTATATGCAATTAATGCATGGGAGTATTTACGAACGGCTATCGCCAGTGGCACTCCCTATTTAGGTTGCAGTGCGGGAAGTAATATTACCGGGGTTTCGATGCAGACTACGAATGATATGCCCATTGTATATCCATCATCGTTTCAAACCTTAGGTGCTGTTCCTTTTAATTTGAATCCGCATTATTTGGATCCCGAAATTAATAGTACCCATATGGGAGAAACTCGTGAAACACGGATTAAGGAATTTCATTGTTACAATGACTTACCGGTTTTGGGATTGCGTGAGGGAAGTTGGTTGGCTGTATCAGGAAGTACTATCACTTTGAAAGGTTCTTTAACCGCGCGCTTATTTCAAAAAGATCAAGCACCTGTTGAATTGGAACCCGAAACAATTGTAAATTGGGGTAAATAAAAAAGCCTGACATCAATCAGACTCTGGAAGACGAGGCTTCCCGATTTCACTTCGTTACTTCGGGATAAACTTCTCGCCTTGGCAGAAAAGAAAAAGTCCCAAACTTCCGTTTGAGACTTTTAGAGCGGAAGACGAGGCTTCCCGATTTCACTTCGTTACTTCGGGATAAACTTCTCGCCTTGACAAAAAAGAAAAAAGTCCCAAACTTTCATTTGAGACTTTTAGAGCGGAAGACGAGGCTCGAACTCGCGACAACCAGCTTGGAAGGCTGGAGCTCTACCAACTGAGCTACTTCCGCTTTTG
>NZ_JAIXRZ010000062.1 GCF_027484945.1 Flavobacterium sp. | reverse complement strand
CTCCTGCTCCCAAAGCAGGCGCGATAACCGGGCTACGCTACACCCCGAAAGAAGCGGAGAGACAGGGACTCGAACCCTGGCGACGGTTACCCGTCGACAGATTAGCAATCTGCTCCGTTACCACTCCGGCACCTCTCCTATTCTATTTGTAAAGAACTTTCGCTTAAAGCGGTTGCAAATGTAACGTAACAATCTAAAAAATACAACATTTTAAAGTGTTTTTTTACGAATTAATTTCAAGGAACAATTAAAGCAATTCGTTATCAACAAAATAGACACAAAATAGTGATGTGGCAACTTAAAAACAAGGCATTTTTCAACCGTATTTAGCAAAAAATAGTAGATTTGCAAATCAAACAAACCAATCTAATTTTTGTTAATCATGAATAAAAAAGTTGTTATCGTCTCGGCTGCTCGAACCCCAATTGGAAGTTTTATGGGCGCTTTATCATCGGTACCTGCACCCCGTTTGGGAGCTGCTGCGATTAAAGGTGCTTTAGAAAAAATCAATTTAGATCCAAAATTGGTCGATGAAGTTTTGATGGGTAATGTGGTTCAAGCAGGTGTAGGTCAAGCACCCGCGCGTCAAGCAGCTTTATATGCTGGATTATCAGAAGCGGTTGCTTGTACAACGGTTAACAAAGTATGTGCCTCTGGAATGAAAGCGATTATGCAAGGAGCGCAAGCAATTATGGCGGGTGATGCATCAATTGTTGTTGCCGGAGGTATGGAAAACATGAGTAGTATCCCTCACTATGTTCACCTTCGCAATGGCGTTAAATTTGGTCCTACGTCTCTTATGGATGGTATGCAAAAAGATGGTCTAACCGATGCATATGACAATAATGCCATGGGAGTTTGTGCCGATTTGTGTGCGACTGAATACAACATTAGCCGTGAAGACCAAGACAACTTTGCCATTCAATCGTATCAACGGTCGGCTCAAGCTTGGGATGCTGGGAAATTTGATGCTGAAGTTGTTCCTGTTGCTGTTCCTCAGCGTAAAGGCGATCCAATTATGGTTACCAAGGATGAAGAATATACCAATGTGCGTTTAGATAAAATCCCTACCTTAAATGCAGTTTTCACAAAAGAGGGTACCGTAACTGCCGCTAATGCATCAACCATTAATGATGGAGCGGCCGCGTTGGTTTTAATGAGTGAAGAAAAAGCTACAGAAATGGGATTAACGCCTTTGGCTGTTATCCGCTCTTATGCTGATGCAGCGCAAGAACCCAAATGGTTTACTACCGCTCCAGCGAAAGCGCTTCCGAAAGCACTAGCCAAAGCAAATTTATCAATAGAAGATGTCGATTATTTTGAATTTAACGAAGCTTTTTCAGTGGTTGGACTTGCGAATGCTAAACTATTAAATTTAGACAATGCGAAAGTAAATGTAAATGGTGGTGCCGTTTCGTTGGGCCATCCGCTAGGTTGCTCGGGTGCACGCATCGTAGTTACCTTGCTGAATGTATTACACCAAAACAATGCCCGTATAGGTGCAGCTGCTATTTGTAATGGTGGTGGTGGTGCTTCTGCCATAGTAATCGAACGATTATAATTCAATTTCTTGATGATGTTTGCGCTGTGTACACTTTCTGTAATTCCACTACGTGCTGAAGCTAGTGACCGTAGTGAAATTGTATCGCAAGTATTATTTGGCGAACATTTTGAAATAATCGAAAAAAACCAACAATGGTCAAAAGTTCGTTTGCACTTTGATCACTATGAAGGTTGGGTAGACAGCAAGCAGTACCAAGTGATTTCTAAAGAAAGTTATGATAAACTCTCGAATGATGCCCTAATACTCAATGCCGACTTGGTAGAATATGCCTTTACTCCAGACAATCAGTTAACTCCTCTGACATTAGGCGCGTCCCTTTCCTTTTTACATCATCCTGAAATCAATACGGCTAATTACCAATTTGAAGGATTAAAATTGAGCGGTATAAAGCCCAAAAGTGAATTAATCACAACGGCTTTTATGTATTTGAATGCCCCTTATTTATGGGGTGGAAAAACACCGTTTGGAATTGATTGTTCGGGCTTAACACAAATGGTATATAAATTAAACGGGTATCCATTATTGCGCGACGCTTCTCAACAAGCCACGCAAGGAGATGTCTTGAGTTTTATTGAAGAAAGTGAACCAGGCGATTTGGCTTTTTTTGATAATGAAGAAGGAAAAATTATTCATGTCGGAATTATGTTAGAAAACAATTATATCATTCATGCAAGTGGAAAAGTTCGTATCGACCGCTTGGATCATCTAGGAATATATAACGCAGATCAAAACCGGCACACCCACCGACTACGCGTAATTAAGAAGATTGTATAAAAAAAAGCGTCCAATTACGGACGCTTTTTTTATACCAGGGTAAATTTATTACTTATTCATTTTAGCTTTTAAAGCATCAATCTTTTCTTTTAGTTCTAAGAAACGGTAAACCGCCATTAAACTCGTTTGAATATCTTCGCTCTCTGGACGTAAATCATTGGCCTTTTCTAAAATTGGCATTACACGATTAAATAAACCTTTGCGCTCTACTTGCAATACTTCATAACGCTTTTGATCTTTGCTAGAAAGACCTAATTTATTCATTTCATCAACAATTTTTTGATCAGGTTTGAGTATTACATCAGCTAAATTGATATAGGCTTCTACATAATCGGGCTTAATATCAATCACTTTACGGTAATATTTTTCTGCTTCTTCGTATTGTTTATTTTCGGCACTTGTAACCCCTAAATTATAAATCAACAAATGATCATTTGGACTCTTATCTAAAGCTTCTTTAATCAATTTTTGATACATGGGAATATCATTTAATTTCAAATAAATTTCAGCTTCAGAGATAATTAAGGTTACATCATTTGGAAACTCTTTACGGGCATCGGCAATTGCTGTTTTGGCTTCTTCCGTTTTATTTTTCTCAATTAAAATTAGAGCAACGTTACGTACAATTTCACCGCGTCGCGATTTAATTTTTTCTTCTGTTGGATTAGAATATGCGCCCGACTCAACAAATTTGTCACGCATAACTTTGTCTTTAAACGTTTCAACAGCACCCGAAGCATTATTTTTTGCCAAATAAGTGGTTCCCTCTCCAGTGTATTTTAATTGTTTAAGTTCGCTATAATATTCTAAAGCACCATCATAATCCTTGGCTTCAACGGCATAATTGGCTGCATAATAAAGGTTATTTACATCTTTAGGTTCAAGTTTGTAGGCCGCATAAAGTATTTTAGAAGCTTCGGTATATTTTTTGGTATTGGCTAGAGCAATTGCAACATTAACAATTTCTGTCTTGTAATTGGTAATCGTTTCTAAAATATCTTCGGTATATACTTTTTTACCGGTCTTTTTTTCATACTCAAGCGTTGCATTTAATCCATTGGCAAGTTCAATTAAATTGTTATAATTAAAAGCTTTAGCCATTTTAGCCTGAACAACTGCTGGAGGTGTTGTTGGATCCATTGAAGAAAGTTCTACAATAGGCAACATGCTTTTGTAAAAAGCGGTATAGATTTTGTCATTTTCCTCAACAGCTAATCCGCCTTCAAGCTTGGAAACTAGACTTTTATACTCGGTAATCTCATCGTTTTTTAATTGATCTTTACCATACATTTTTTTTAGCGCTTTCAACTCATCTTTTTGAGCGATAGCTAACGTAGAAACGAATATTGTTCCTGCAAAAATTAATTTACTAATGTTCATAATTACTCTATTTAAATGTAAAAAAGCCATGAAATTGAATTCATGGCTTATAACTATCGAATTTATTCTTCGCTTTCAGAAGAAGTCGCATCAGTTGTGCTATCAGTATCCAGGTGAGTTGTCTCATCTAAACCATCAATTCCTTCTTCTTCATCTTCGCGCATTACTTTTGTAACAGCAGCAATCGAATCGGTATTTTTAATATTGATTAAACGAACACCTTGGGTTGCGCGACCCATAATTCGCAAATCAGATACCATCATCCGAATGGTCAAACCAGATTTATTAATAATCATCAAATCATCTTCGTCGGTAACATCACATATCGAAATCAACTGCCCGGTCTTTTCCGTAATATTTAGTGTTTTCACACCTTTACCACCACGGTTGGTAATACGGTACACATCTTCTCCGTCGTCATCAACAAGCTTAGTTCGTTTGCCATACCCATTTTCGGTAACGACTAAAATCTGTTTTTCATTGACTTCTTTTTCATCAATTGCAACCATTCCGATAACTTCATCATTCTCATCTGCTAACGTAATTCCGCGAACACCAGAAGCCGTTCGTCCCATTGGGCGGGTTTTACTTTCTTCAAATCGAACCAATTTGCCCGATTTTACTGCTACGAGAACCTGACTGTTACCCGTAGTTAATTTTGCTTCTAACAATTCATCATCTTCACGAATGGTAATCGCATTGATACCATTTTGACGGGGACGCGAATACTGTTCAAGAGGCGTTTTCTTAACCTGACCTTGTTTAGTTGCCATAATCACAAAATGATTGTTGATGTAAGCTTCGTCTTTTAAGTCTTTGGTGCAGATAAACGCTTTTACTTTATCATCGCTCTCAATATTAATTAAATTTTGAATAGCACGTCCTTTACTTGCTTTTGATCCTTCTGGAATTTCATATACACGCATCCAGAAGCATTTTCCTTTTTGCGTGAAGAACAACAAATACTGGTGATTGGTTGCCACAAACAAATGTTCCAAGAAATCTTGATCTCTTGTAGCCGCTGATTTCTGGCCCACTCCTCCTCTATTCTGAGTTTTATATTCTGATAACGAAGTACGTTTAATATAACCAGCGTGCGAAATAGTGATAACCACATTTTCATCGGCAATTAAATCTTCAATACTTACATCACCACCCGCATATACAATTTCTGAACGACGAGCATCACCGTATTTATCACGAACTTCAATCAACTCCTCTTTAATTAACTCCATTCGCAATTCTTTACTTGCCAACAAGTCTTTCAAACGTTGAATCAACTTCATGATCTCATCATACTCAGCACGCAATTTATCTTGCTCTAAACCGGTCAACTGACGTAAGCGCATCTCTACAATAGCACGCGATTGAATTTCAGACAAGCTGAAACGCTCCATCAACTTAGAACGCGCTTCATCACCATCTTTTGAGCCTCGAATGATGGCAATTACTTCATCAATATTATCCGAAGCAATAATTAAACCTTCTAAAATATGGGCGCGCTCTTCGGCTTTTCGCAATTCAAACTGAGTTCTTCGAACGACCACATCGTGGCGGTGCTCAACAAAATGATGAATCAAATCTTTCAAATTCAACATTTCGGGTCGACCGTTAACCAATGCAATGTTATTTACACTAAAGGACGATTGCAATTGGGTATATTTAAATAAGGTATTTAAAACCACATTCGGAACGGCATCGCGTTTTAACTCATAAACGATTCGCATACCGCTTCGATCCGATTCATCGCGAATATTGGAAATTCCTTCAATTTTCTTATCATTAATCAAATCGGCTGTCTTTTTAATCATTTCAGCCTTATTGACCTGATAAGGAATTTCAGTAACTACGATCCCTTCCCTACCGTTCACTTCTTCAAAATTGACTTTACCTCGCATCACAATGCGACCACGTCCAGTTTTAAAAGCCTCGCGAACACCTTCATAACCATAAATTACACCTCCGGTTGGAAAATCAGGGGCTTTAATATACTGCAATAATTCATCGATTTCGATAGCATTATTATCAATGTAAGCCAAGGTACCATCTACCACTTCGGTTAAATTATGAGGTGGCATATTGGTTGCCATACCTACAGCAATTCCAGAAGCACCATTAATCAACAAATTAGGGATACGTGTAGGCATTACTTTAGGCTCATACAACGTATCGTCAAAATTCAACTGAAAATCAACCGTCTCTTTGTCAATATCTGCCATAATGTCTTCCGACATCTTCTTCATACGGGCTTCGGTGTAACGCATTGCAGCAGGACTATCCCCATCAATCGAACCGAAATTTCCTTGACCGTCGACTAATAGATAACGTAAACTCCATTCCTGTGCCATACGTACCATGGCGTCATAAACGGAACTATCGCCGTGTGGGTGATACTTACCGAGAACTTCCCCTACAATTCTTGCTGATTTTTTGTGTGCTCTGTTTGAAAAAACGCCCAAGTCATACATTCCGTACAACACACGTCGGTGCACGGGTTTTAAACCGTCACGAACATCCGGAAGTGCGCGGGAAACGATTACCGACATCGAATAATCGATATAGGCACTCTTCATTTCATCTTCAATGTTGATAGGAATTAACTTTTCTCCGTCAGACATATACTACTAATTTATAAATTTTGTTTAAAATATTGAAACACGCAAGATACGGTTTTTTAGCTTTTTTAAAAGCAAAGGAAGCTTCTAATTTTGACTTTTTATTAACAAAATCAACCCTTAAATCGGTTAATAAATCAGCTCCATTTCATTTTTAATATTGCACTTTTTTTTGTCATTTTACTGACAGGCACTGCCACGGAATGATTTTTGTAAATCCAACTAAAATCATTAGTTTTACCCAACCCATAATCGAATACCAATGGATGACAATTTTTCACCTCGCGTTAAAGATGTAATTACCTACAGTAAAGAAGAGGCCTTACGCTTAGGGCATGACTTTATTGGTACCGAACACTTGATGCTAGGAATTTTACGCGATGGAAATGGAAAAGCCATCACCATTCTCAACAATCTTGATGTAGATCTTGATCATTTACGACGAAAGGTAGAAGCATTGAGCCCGCCAATTACCACAACGGATCAAAGCATAGAAAAAAAGAACCTCCACCTTACCCGTCAAGCGGAGCGCGCTTTAAAAACAACGTTTTTGGAAGCAAAAGTTTTCCAGAGTACAGCGATCAGCACTGCACATTTATTATTGTGTATTTTACGAAATGAAAATGACCCCACAACCAAACTGTTGAATAAGTTGAAAATCGACTATGAAGCAGCTAAAGAACAATACTTGCAAATGACACCTAAAGACGAAGATTTCATGGAAAATCTACCCAAAAACGAATCGTTCAACGACGATTCAGGTCACGATGACAATTTAAAAGGTGACACCTTTAATAACCCAACCAACAAATCCAATAAAAAGTCAAAAACTCCTGTTTTGGATAATTTTGGACGTGATTTAACCGAATTAGCCGAAGAAGGTAAATTAGACCCTGTTGTTGGTCGTGAAAAGGAAATAGAACGGGTTTCTCAAATTTTAAGCCGTCGGAAAAAGAACAACCCTTTATTAATTGGTGAACCCGGTGTGGGTAAATCGGCCATTGCAGAAGGACTAGCACTTCGCATTATTCAAAAGAAAGTTTCACGAATACTTTTTAACAAGCGTGTAGTTACTTTGGATTTAGCCTCCTTAGTTGCCGGCACAAAATACCGCGGACAATTTGAAGAGCGCATGAAAGCTGTCATGAATGAGTTGGAAAAAAATGACGACATTATACTTTTCATTGACGAAATTCATACCATCGTTGGTGCGGGTGGCGCTACCGGCTCGTTGGATGCATCCAATATGTTCAAACCAGCATTGGCGCGTGGTGAAATTCAATGTATAGGAGCTACAACCTTAGATGAATACCGTCAATATATCGAAAAAGATGGTGCTTTAGAGCGTCGTTTTCAAAAAGTGATTGTCGAACCTACTTCTGTATCGGAGACGATTATTATCTTGAATAACATCAAAAATAAATACGAAGATCATCATAATGTAATTTACACACCTGAAGCCATTGAAGCATGTGTAAAATTAACCGACCGTTATATGTCGGAACGTTTTTTACCCGATAAAGCTATTGACGCTTTGGACGAAGCAGGTTCACGGGTACATATCACTAATATTGATGTACCCAAACAAATCTTGGATTTAGAACGGCAATTGGAAGATGTGCGCGAATTGAAAAATTCAGTAGTTAAACGCCAGAAGTACGAGGAGGCCGCTAAATTGCGTGATGATGAGAAAAAATTGGAAAAAGAGCTAGCAATCGCACAAGAACAGTGGGAAGAAGATTCTAAAAATAATCGCATTCAAGTTACCGAAGACAATGTTGCCGATGTAGTTTCAATGATGACCGGTATCCCTGTTAATCGTATTGCGCAAACTGAAAGTAATAAATTAGCTCATTTACCCGAACTACTTCAAGGTAAGGTGATTGGACAAAATGATGCAGTGCTTAAAATCGCGCGTTCTATTCAACGTAACCGCGCGGGACTGAAAGACCCTAACCGTCCAATTGGATCCTTTATTTTCTTGGGATCAACCGGTGTGGGCAAAACCCAATTGGCAAAGGTATTGGCTAAAGAACTTTTTGATTCAGAAGATGCGCTAGTGCGGATTGACATGAGTGAGTACATGGAAAAATTTGCGATTTCTCGTTTAATCGGGGCTCCTCCCGGTTATGTTGGTTATGAAGAAGGTGGGCAATTAACCGAAAAAGTTCGTCGCAAACCCTATTGCGTAGTGCTTTTGGATGAAATTGAAAAAGCTCATCCTGATGTATTCAATATGATGTTGCAGGTGCTCGATGATGGTTATTTAACGGATAGTTTAGGACGAAAAATTGATTTTAAAAATACCATTATCATCATGACTTCAAATGTTGGAGCGCGTCAATTGAAAGACTTTGGGCAAGGCGTTGGTTTTGGCACCGCTGCTAAAGTTGCACAAGCGGATGACCATTCAAAAAGTATTATTGAAAATGCCCTGAAAAAAGCTTTTGCTCCTGAATTCTTAAACCGTATTGATGATGTGATTGTCTTCAACGCATTAGAAAAAGAAGATATCGATAAAATCATTGAAATTGAATTGGCAAAATTGTATTTACGTATTGCGGATTTAGGGTATAATTTAAAATTGTCAGACAAAGCCAAGGCATTCATTGCGGATAAAGGATTTGACAAACAATTTGGAGCACGCCCCCTTAAACGTGCTATTCAAAAGTATGTTGAAGATACTCTTGCTGAAGAAATTATCACTTCAAAAATCAATTCAGGTGATGAAATCTATATGGATATTGAAGAGGGTGCCGACGAGTTAACCGTAACTGTTAAAAAAACGGAAGAGCCCACAAATTAATAATTTGATAACTTTATTTATAAACCACGTTTGACCGAAATGTATTTATTTCGTTTATTCGTGGTTTCTTTTTTACTATGCACAAAATAATCTTAGGTTCCGAAGAATGGTGTGGCTTTCCCGGTTTAGGTTTACCCTCTATTAAAGCCCGTGTTGACTCGGGTGCAAAAACTTCTGCCCTTCACGCAATAAACATCATGCCGTTTCAAAAGGAAGGCGAAACATGGGTAAAGTTTGATATTAATCCTATCCAAAAAAATCAAAAAACGATAATCCATTGTGAAGCAAAACTTGTCGACAAGCGCATTGTAAAAAGTTCAAGTGGTTACCGGGAACAGCGTTTTGTTATTCAAACGGAATTGAAAATTGGGGAGGACTCTTGGATTGCCGAAGTGACGTTAACCAACCGCGACTCAATGGGATTTCGAATGTTGTTGGGACGGGAGGCGATGAGTGGTCGAGTTTTAGTTGATCCAGAACAAAAATATCTATTGGGGGAACCCACTACTGAATATTTAAAAGAAATTTATCAAAAATCCGTAGCTCCAAAAACAGGTTTGCGAATTGGACTTTTAGCGAGTAATCCTGAATTGTACAGCAACCAGCGAATTATGGAGGCAGGTGAAGCTCGTGGCCATGAAATGCATTTTTTGAATATTAAAGAATGCTACATGAAATTGGATGCCGACAAACCTGAAATTCATTACCGTGGTGGAAAAATACTCGACAATTTTGATGCCATTATTCCCCGCATTCGTCCAAGTATGACCTTTTATGGTTGTGCTTTAACGCGTCAGTTTGAAGCGATGAAAGTCCATTGTTTAAACTCCGCCAAATCCATCACCCAATCGCGGGATAAATTGTATTCGCTGCAATTATTGTTGCATCATGGTGTTGATATTCCCACTACGGGATTTGCCAACTCACCTTTGGATACCGACGACTTAATAAAAATGGTCGGCGGAACTCCACTAATTGTTAAATTGTTAGAAGGCACTCAAGGAAAAGGAGTTGTATTGGCCGAAACAAAAAAAGCAGCTGAATCGGTAATTAATGCTTTCAAAAGTTTAAATGCCAACATTTTAGTTCAAGAATTTATAAAAGAAGCCGATGGTAAAGACCTCCGTTTATTTGTGGTTGATGGCAAAGTAGTAGCTGCGATGCAACGGGAAGCTGCACCGGGTGAATTTAGAGCAAATATCCACATGGGTGGTTCTGCCTCTGTAGTTAAAGTTACAGCAGAAGAAAAGCGAATTGCGATTAAAGCCGCCAAAGCGATGGACTTGAAAGTAGCGGGAGTCGATATTATTCGCTCCTCAAAAGGTCCGTTATTATTGGAAGTAAATTCTTCACCTGGATTAGAGGGAATTGAAGGTGCAACCCATAAAGATATCGCAGGAGAAATGATTAAATCCATTGAAAAAAGCATTAAATGGAAATAATGAAACCCTAATGGGATTTACTTAAATAACACAAAACCTATTGGAGAATCGTTCACAATAGTATTTCAATTAATCGATTTCAATTATAAAACTTCGTAAAAAAGCAACTGATTTTTCGATATCGTAATGCAAAATACGATCGGTCTCGACTAATGGTACTTCTTCACGGTAGGATTTTAAAAACTGTTCCAAAAACTCGCTAGTTCGCAGCGGTCTTCTATACGCAATAGCTTGAGAAGCATTCATCAATTCAATCCCTAAAATACGTTCCAAATTATCAACAATACGAAGTGCTTTCGTTGCTGCATTTGAACCCATACTTACGTGATCTTCTTGGCCATTACTTGAAACAATACTATCAACCGATGCTGGTGTTGCCAATTGTTTATTCTGACTAACAATACTTGCAGCGGTATATTGCGGAATCATAAATCCCGAATTCAAACCAGGATCATTAACCAAAAAGGAGGGTAATCCACGTAATCCAGCTATTAATTGGTAGGTTCGTCGTTCAGAAATATTTCCAATTTCAGCCATCGCAATACCCATAAAATCAAGCGCTAGGGCTAAGGGTTGCCCATGAAAATTTCCGCCGGAGATAATTTTATCACTTTCGCGGAAAATATTGGGGTTATCGGTTACCGAATTGATTTCGGTTTTCATAACTTTTTTCACATAATCCAAAGCGTCTTTACTCGCGCCATGCACTTGAGGTATACAACGGAATGAATAGGGATCTTGAACCTGTTGTTTTGGTTGACAAATTATTTCACTACCTTCCAACAAATCGCGCATTCGTTGCGCCGTGGTTAGCTGCCCTTTGTGGGGACGGATGTAATGAATCAAATCATCAAAGGGTTCGATACGCCCATCAAAAGCTTCTAAAGAAAGGGCTGCAATCACATCGGCCAAATAGGAGCATTTCATTGCCTTTAGCAATACATAACAACCATAAGCACTCATAAATTGCGTTCCATTTAACAAAGCTAATCCTTCTTTTGATTGCAGCACAATTGGGTCCCAACCTTTATCTTGTAGCACTTTTGCAGCGGGTTGGCGGCAACCTTCCGTAAAAACCTCACCTTCTCCTAGGAGTGGCAAACACAAATGGGCTAAAGGGGCTAAATCTCCGCTAGCGCCCAACGAACCTTGTTCATAAACGATTGGAAGAATGTCATGATTATAAAAATCGACTAATCGTTCAACTGTAGCCAACTGTACTCCCGAATGACCATAGCTCAACGACTGGATTTTCAATACCAGCATTAATTTTACAATGTCATGGGGTACCTCTGGGCCGGTACCGCAGGCATGGGACTTCATTAGGTTAACCTGCAATTGTGAAAGGTTCTCATTAGAAATTTTTACATTACATAATGAACCAAATCCCGTATTAATCCCATATATCGGTTCGGTTTGAGCCGCCATTTTAGCATCTAAATAATTACGACAATTGATAATGTTAACTTTAGCATCTTCTGATAACGCTAAGGTTTTACCTTGATAAAGAATTGCATGAAGCTGCTCTAAGGTCAATACTTCCGAACTAATATAATGTACCGTATCCATACTGCTTGATTTGAGTTCAAAATTCAACAAACCCAAAGGAATATGCAACTAATTAGGACACATTTTTAAAAAAGAGCATTAATTACAAGCTATATTGATAAATGATTTCGAATAAACCGCAATTGTATTCATTAGCAAAAAATTTTACTTTTATAGTAACTCTTTAACATCGATAGGTTTATGAAAAAAACTTCTCTTGAATTTCACCTTGGGCTTTGCTTAGCAGGAGCAGTTTCAGCCGGAGCTTACACAGCTGGTGTGCTGGATTATTTATTGGAAGCTTTAGAAAACTGGGAACAACAAAAAGCTTCAGGAAAAACCGATATTCCGCAACATCAAGTTAAAATAAAAGTAATAGGCGGAGCATCCGCTGGTGGAATGACCGGAATAATGACTCTTGCGCATCTTTTGAAAACGCTGCAACCGGTTCAATCCCTTTCGAATTCACTGGAAACTCATCCAGAAAATACCCTATACCATAGTTGGGTCGATATGACGCAACCCGATATGTTGGACCAATTACTTGATACCTCTGATATAAAGGATAATCCACCGAAATCATTACTCAATGCAACTTTTATACAACAATTAGCACAACGCGCTTTGCCTCTTTCGAATGCGGTTTTGAACAAACCTTATGTTCATGAATCCTTGCAATGCTTTGTTAGTCTTACACACTTAAACGGCCGTAGCTATTCTACTTCATTCAAATCAGATATGCCCAGTTCTAATCGATACATCACAACCCGTCATGATGCTTTTATGGGATTTGCATTAAATCCAAAACACGCTACAAACGGATGGATTGCTATCGATTGGAATAATCCATCATGCGTAAAGGCCATGCAAGATGCAGCTATTGCCACAGGAGCATTTCCCGTTGGACTAAAAGCGCACACTTTTGCTGCTCAATTACTGACTCCCAAAGAAAAGATATTTAATACCCATGCGAAACAAACTTTTGTAGACGGAGGTGTAATTTATAATGAACCATTTGAAAAAGTAATGGAATTACTCCACGAGACAACAGATCATCAAATGATTATATCGAAAACGAATAGCGATTCGAATCATTTCGACCGAACAATGATCATGATTGATCCCTTTCCAAGTGAGATGAGCGATTATAAAAATGATACTACAATAGGAGCCGTTGCAATTGATACGTTTTCGGCCATGTTAAATCAATGCCGAAGTAAACCCGAAGATTTAGCCGACGCCTTGGATTCAGAAAATTATAGTAAGTTTTTAATCAGCCCTATTCGCTATGAGGATACACATGTTATTGAAGGAAATCATGCACTTGCGTGTGGCGCTTTAGGAGGATTTGGAGGTTTCTTACATCGTGATTTCCGGGTACATGATTTCTTCTTAGGAAGAGCCAATTGTGAACGTTTTCTTCGGCATCATTTTGCTGTGCCTGCAGCAACAAGCAATCCGATTTTTGTAAAAGGATATGAAAATTGTGCCACAAATGTATACCTTACTAAAAACGGTTTATTACCTATTATACCTTTATTCACTATTGAAAACGAAAAACCCTACTCCCCTACGTTATCGCATGGTCAAAAATTTCCTAAAATAATGGCAGCCGAATTAAACAGGAATAAGCGAAAAATTAAATTCCGAGTACAAGCAGTACTACTTTCACTATCCAAGTACAGTTGGACCGAAAAGACACTTCTTTGGATAGGTGCCAAAATCGTAATCAATGAAAAAATTACGACTATCCTTTTAGATAAAATTAGAAAAGAATTACGTGAGCGAAATATGTTGCGATAACAATTTGAATTAACTCTTTTAAAGAAAACCACACATTTATAACTTTCCTTGGCGCATGAAAACAACTAATAATACAATAGGAATTAATAATCCAATAATCAATAGGGGATTGATTTGAATCAATTGGGGAAACTTCAATAAAGTAAAAAGCATTCCGCCAAGAGCTCCTCCAAAATGGGCATCATGACCAACAGAGTCGTTTCGGGTTCGCATACCATATAACGTATACAATAAATATAAAATACCGAATAAAAAAGACGGTATCCCAATGGGGATAAAAAACAGATATACTTTGCCATGGGGATTTAATAATATTGCCGAATAAATAATTCCTGTAACAGCACCCGATGCACCCACAGCTGTATAACTTGAATTATCCTTATGCATCCATAGACTCAACATATTCCCAAAAAGTAAACTGGCCCCATAGATAAGCAAAAAGGTAAACACACCAAATTCACCTAAAACAACCGGTGCAAAACTATACAGTGCAATCATATTAAATGCTAAATGGGCATAATCAGCATGTAAAAAAGCCGAAGAAAACATTCGGATTTGATCGCCAGAGCGAATTGCTCCTACATGAAATAAAAACCGATGAAAGAACAAATGGTCTTCAAACCCTTTTATACTGATCAAAATATTCAAACCTATCAATAGATAAATAACCGTCATTGTTTCATTATTTTTTTTGTAAAAGTACAAAACATAAGATTTCGTAATTGCTTAGTATAACTAAAGCTTTACTTTTATATTTGCATAAATTATTTCGAATGCAATTACTGGCATATCTTTTATTGTATCCCTTGATTTGGTGCATCGCTCGACTGCCATTTCCTATGCTATATTTGCTTTCTGATGCTACGTATCTTTTGGTTTACCGACTCATAGGGTACCGAAAAAAGACGGTACGTAAAAATCTTGAATTGGCCTTTCCACAAAAATCAACCGCTGAAATCATTGCGATTGAAAAAAAATCCTATCGCCATTTATGTGATATGTTTATGGAAATGATCAAAACAATGGCAATTTCACGAAAAGAAATCGATGCACGCTTTTCCTACACCAATCTAGAGGTCTATACCGAATTAGAAAAGAAAGGAAAAAGCATTGCTGTTCTTATCCCCCATTATGCGAGTTATGAATGGGTGATTTCAATGAATCACATCATACAATTTAAGGGATATGCGATATACAAGCGCATTAACAATCCGTATTTTGACAAAATGGTCCGTGATATTCGTTCCCGTTTTAAAGCCTACTTAATTACGACGAAAGAAACCAAAAAAATTATCGAATCCAATGCTAAAGAAGGTATTTTAGGTGTTTATGGATTTGCTAGTGACCAAACGCCGCGTTGGGGTGAAAATCTGTATTGGCATCATTTCATGGGCATTGAAACTCCTATACATATTGGGGCAGAATCATTGGCTAAAAGGTATGATATGAACATGATTTATTTACGGGTTGAAAAAGTAAAACGCGGTTACTATGTGGGTACTTTTGAAGTATTAACCGATGATGTAAAGACGGTTCCCGATTATAAAATATCTGAATATTTTATGTCCAAAGTTGAAGAACAAATCAATGCGCAACCCGAATATTATATGTGGACGCACAAACGTTGGAAACACAAAAAAGAATCCATATAAAAAATCCCAAAAATTATTTTGGGATGAGTTATGCGTTAAACGTACATTTTTTGTCGAATTTCTTTTACTTTCGGATCATCCAAATAATCATCAAAGGTCATATAACGATCGATAGCACCATTAGGGGTTAACTCTAAAACACGCGTCGCTACGGTCTGAGCAAACTCATGGTCATGGGTTGTAAACAATACAGATCCTTTAAAGTTTTTGAGTGAATTATTGAAGGCTGTAATCGATTCCAAGTCTAAGTGGTTTGTAGGTTCGTCCAACATCAAAACATTGGCGCGCAACATCATCATTCGCGATAACATACAGCGCACTTTTTCACCTCCGGATAAAACATTACACTTTTTCAAGGCTTCTTCACCCGAAAAAATCATTTTACCCAAAAAACCACGTACGTATACTTCATCGCGCTCTTCTTCTGTTTTGGCCCATTGGCGTAACCAATCTACTAAATTACTATCCGATTGAAAAAACTCATGGTTATCATTGGGCAAATACGATTGAATCGTAGTTACGCCCCATTCATACGTTCCTGCATCGGCCGTTAAATGACCATTTAAAATCTCATAAAAAGCAGTCGTAGCCCGAGAATCTTTGGAAAATACAACAATCTTATCTCCTTTGGCCATATTGAGATCAACATTTTTAAACAACACCTCCCCGTCAACCGAAGCGGCCAAGTTTTGAATATTTAAAATTTGATCTCCCGCTTCCCGATCTTGATCAAATATAATAGCCGGATAGCGACGACTCGAAGGTTTGATTTCATCTAAATTCAATTTCTCCAACATTTTTTTACGCGAAGTCGCTTGTTTTGACTTAGCGACATTGGCACTAAAACGACGAATAAACTCTTCTAATTCAGCTTTCTTCTCTTCGGCTTTTTTGTTTTGTTGTGCACGTTGTTTAGCTGCTAACTGGCTCGACTCGTACCAAAACGTATAGTTACCCGAATAATGGGTAATTTTACCATAATCAATATCTGAAATATGGGTACAAACGGCATCTAAAAAGTGACGGTCGTGCGAAACGACAATTACCGTATTTTCATAATTTGCTAAAAAATTCTCCAACCAGCCAATGGTTTCAAAGTCCAAATCATTGGTCGGCTCGTCCATAATTAACACATCCGGGTTACCAAATAAAGCTTGCGCTAAAAGAACGCGAACTTTTAATTTACCTTCCATTTCGGCCATTAATGTATAGTGAAAATCAGCACCAATACCCAAATTAGACAATAATGCTGCTGCATCACTATCGGCATTCCAACCGTTCATCTCATCAAACTGAATTTGCAATTCGCCAATTCGATCCGCATTTTCATCCGAATAATCGGCATATAAAGCATCCATTTCCGATTTAATCGCATGTAATACTTTGTTTCCCATCAACACCGTTTCCAACACTGTGTGTTCGTCAAACATATTGTGGTTCTGATTTAAAACCGACATACGTTTGCCCGGCTCTAAAATTACGCGACCCGAAGTTGGGTCCATATCGCCTGCTAATATTTTTAGAAATGTTGATTTTCCGGCCCCATTGGCACCAATGATTCCATAGCAGTTTCCTTGCGTAAATGAAGTCTGTACTTCATCAAATAAAATACGTTTACCAAACTGTACGGATAAATTGGATACGGTTAACATGTTATAAGGGGTTTTTAAATTCGGTGCAAAAATAAGCAAATAACCCGACTTAATCCATCTTTTTAATACTTGTTTTTTAGGAACGCAAATAGGTGCTTAATACCCATTCTAAGGCATCTACGGAGGAGACGACTTTGATAATTTTTCCTTCGGTATCCAATAAAAAATGTGTAGGAAATGTATTTAAACCTAAAGTACGATTCATAAAGTCTTTCATCTTGGGAATCACGAGATAATCCAATTTCTTTTTCGCCAAAAAAACCTTCAAATCTTCAGGACTTTCCTCAGCCATACTTAAAAAAACTACATCATCTCGCAATGCCTTGTATTTAGTAGCCAAAGCATTGACTTCGGGAAATTCTTTGACACAGACTGGGCAATGGATGTACCAACATTTAATAACCACATATTTTCCTTGTAGGGTAGTATTCGAAATACGATTCCCGTCAAGATCAAATGCATCAAATGCTGAAAAATAGAGGCCTTCTTTTTTAAGGTTCTGAATCTCATTAAATCCTTGTTCGCTCAAAATAGCGCTCACTCCCGGATTGGCATTGTGATCCAAACGAAAAAGTCGGTATTGATTCATTTGTAACGGATTAGCAACACAAACAAAAAGTCCCGATTCTAATTTTTGCATAAATTCCATACGACTAATCGCTTGTCCGTTTTCATCCAACGGTTCGAAATTGGAATATAGTGCTATTTGCTTATCGTTATAGTGCTGCCATTGGATAAAGTTTTTGCATAAATCACTTACATCCAATCCATTATAAAATACATTTTGCTGCGCCACTACACCTATTGCAAACATAAAACAGCCAAATACAAATCTAATATTCATTTCTTAAGTAAATTCTAGTTTCAAATGTAAACAAATCGTGTTTATTTCAACCACATAATCTCAATCTCTAAGTTTAACTAATGGTTAACACTAGTTAATGCGACAACTGAATACTTTTGTTTGTTGCAACAGGAGTATCGCATGAAGAGTAAAATCGCATCAACCTATATTGTTTTATGTACGGTGTTTTTGACGCTGTTCACTTCTTGTAAAAAAAGTGAATTTGCAGCCGACAATCACACGGCTTATTTTGGTGGTGAAGTAGAGAATCCACAAAACCGCTATGTTCTATTTTGCCAGAATAATAAAGTAATTGATACCCTACCCTTAAATAAAGATAACACCTTTTTTAAAAAATTTGATTCTTTAGCGCCTGGATTGTATTCATTTAAACATGAACCTGAATACCAGTATGTTTATTTTGATAAAAACGATTCATTGAGGGTGCATATCGACTCTAAAGATTTCGACCAATCGATCGTTTTTTGTGGACGTGGGGACCAAAAGAACAATTTCCTTATGGAAATGTTTTTGCGCAATGAAAAAGAGAAAAATAATATGTTTGAAATTTACGATTATGATGTAAAAAAATACAATGCCTACATTCAAAAAGTAAATGAAGCTAATCGAAAATTTTACCAATCCAAAAAAGAAGAAATCAATTGGACTGATGACTTTGATGTTTATGCGCAAGGTATGTTTCTTTACC
Organism: Flavobacterium sp.; assembly: GCF_027484945.1. Classification (GTDB taxonomy): domain Bacteria; phylum Bacteroidota; class Bacteroidia; order Flavobacteriales; family Flavobacteriaceae; genus Flavobacterium. The sequence continues at coordinate 62,969 of NZ_JAIXRZ010000062.1, read as the reverse complement.
CTCACTATACGCGCAAAGAAATTTATCCAATAATTCATAAAATGCGAACGGGTCACGATGTTACCCATCAACTACCAAAAAATTATTACGGCTTTCGAAAATCGATTGACTTTAGCAATGAAAAGTTAACCGACTTCAATCCTTTTGTGTTGTACCTCAATTTAATGTTAAATAATGTGGGGTCGATTCATTACCACAATCATTTCACCGAAGTCGATTTGGCATTAAAAACCAATATTAATAAGCTCAAAATTGCCGATACCTTATTAAAAAATGAGAAGGTTAAAAATATCGTGGTAAATAGTATTGCTTTTCAATATCTTTTGGAAGACCAAAACATGGTGAATAACCAAGAATTTTTAAAGCATTATTATAAAATAGCTACAGACAAGAGTAAAAAAAACGAAATCCTGAAGCTTGGAAAAGCGATTGGGCGATTAACCAATGGAAAGCCACTACCCGATGTACTTGTGCAATCAATTGACGGTAAATCCCTACCAGCTTCAAAGCTTATTCAAAAAAATACAATTCTGTTTTTTTGGAGCGATAAATTAAGTTCGCATTTAATTGCTGCCCATAAGAAAGCAAAAGAACTTCAACTGAAATACCCCAATTACGAATTCGTTGCCATAAACCTCGATAGCGGTTTTAGTACCTGGAAAAAAGCGTTAGAAAAATACGACTTCGGTTCAATTCGCCAATACCACTGCAATAATTTTGAAGATATTAAAAACAAGTGGGCTATCACTAAAATTCACCGAACGCTCATCATCAACAAAGATAAAACGATTAAAAACGGATTTACCAATATGTTTGATATTCGTTTTGAAGATGACCTTAAATAAAAAAGTCCCAAAAATTGGGACTTTTTTTATTTTCTTACTTATTGATTTCCTTTTTGATAGTCGGCTATAAACTGCGCCAAACCAATATCGGTCAATGGGTGTTTCAACAATCCTAAGATGGCTGATAACGGGCCCGTCATCACATCCGCACCTATCTTCGCACAGTTCACAATATGCATTGTATGACGCACAGAAGCGGCTAAGATTTCGGTTTCATAACCATAGTTGTCATAGATTTCACGAATCTCTTGAATCAGGTTCAAACCGTCGGTCGAAATATCATCCAAACGTCCAACGAAAGGCGAAACATAAGTCGCACCTGCTTTAGCGGCTAATAGCGCCTGACCCGCAGAGAACACCAACGTTACATTCGTTTTGATGCCTTTATCCGAAAAATATTTACAGGCGCGCACACCGTCTTTAGTCATAGGCAATTTCACTACTATCTGCGGATGAAGGTCGGCCAATTGCTCCCCTTCACGCACCATCCCTTCATAATCGGTAGCATTAACTTCGGCACTTACATCCCCTGCTACAATGTTGCAAATATCCACATAATGCTTCAAAATGTTATCAGTTCCCTTAATCCCCTCTTTTGCCATTAAAGAAGGATTGGTGGTTACCCCATCTAAAATCCCTAAGGCTTGCGCTTCGCGAATGTCATTTAAATTCGCCGTGTCAATAAAAAATTTCATAATATGTATTTAAAATCGTTGTGTTTCGTGATACAATTAGCGGGCGCTACCCCTTCATACTTCCGGGGTCGAGCTGTCGGGAGTCGCTACCCTCATCCTTCGGGCGAGCTTCAACAATCCCTCCATCCCTAGCGCATCCGAATGCAAAAATACAACACCGGTTTTGATTGAAGAAATTTAGTTTGGATTTTAGTAATTAGTGATTAGTGATTAGTGATTAGTGATTAGTGATTAGTGATTAGTAACTAGTCAATAGCAACTAGTGAATAGTAACTAGTGATTAGCGACTTTCAGACTTACGACTTACGACTTACGACTTTTGACTTACGACTTACTACTTACGAATTACAACTTTTGACTTACAACTTACGACTTACATCTTTTGACTTACGACTTACGACTTACTTCTTACGACTTTCAGACTTACGACTTACGACTTACGACTTACGACTTACGACTTATGACTTATGACTTACAACTTTTGACTTACGACTTTTGACTTACAACTAACTACTAGTCACTAGTCACTAACTCACACCCCATAATGCTTCATCAATAGCCTCTCATACATTCGATCGGGTAAAATACGTTTCAACACTATGGAAAAACGCTGCATAAATGCGCCTATTTTATAATGCAATTTGGGCTTTTTGGCCTGCATAATCGTATAAATCGCTTGGGCCATTTCCAACGGATTACTGCCCGAATCTACATGTTCGTCCATCGCCGCCAAGGTCTTGCCATAAGTCGCCTCATAGGCCGAACCCGCAACGACAGGCGCATGATAGCGTCCGGCAGCAATGTTGGTCGCAAAATCACCCGGCGCCACATTGGTCACGTGAATACCAAACCCCTTCACTTCAATGCTTACCGCTTCGGTAATTAACTCTAAGGCCCCTTTGGAAGCCGAATACACGCCGCGATAGGGCAAGCCCATATAACCAGCTATAGAGGTAATATTTATGATTAAGCCCGAACGCTGTGCGCGCATGTGGGGCAACACCGCTTTCATCACTTCAATCGGACCGAAAACGTTGGTTTCAAAGTTGTTCTTAATTTCGTCGGTTGGAATTTCTTCAATCGGACCCGTAATGCCCACGCCCGCATTGTTAATCAATACATCAATACGACCCGCTTCAACCAACAATTGCTGTACTGCAGCTTGTATTGTGACTGGATTACGCACATCCAATTCTAAAAGTTTTATTTTAGAATCGGTGACGCGCTCAGGGTTACGACTCGTTCCATACACCGTACATCCCTTTTCCTGTAAAAACTCACCGATCGCTCGGCCAATACCCGAAGAACCTCCGGTGATGAAAACTACTTTGTTCATTTTATTTAAGTGAATGTTGACTAGTGATTAGTGACTGGTGACTAGTGATTAGACGTTAGACTGACACTTTACTGCTCACTGTATCCTGCATACTGTATCCTGCTCACTGCTCACTGTATCCTGCCTACTGCCCACCGCTTACTGTAATTGTCCAAATGAAAACCCAAGATTTCGCAGTAAAAGCGAAATAGTAACTTCTAGTTCGCTCGTCCAAATCATCGGAGCAATCGGTTGAAATTTCATTTTGGTTATTTTTTGATAAAGATATTTATTTTAATTGAATCCCTAAGCCTGGTGAAAGAGCCAATTCTATATTTCCGTTATTGATTTGTGTTCCTGTTGCACAATCATTCGCAATGAGATTAGAGCCATCCAAATCGGCAAAATCGCACAAAGGGGCCAATACCGCACCTGCCGAAATGCCTACCGTCGATTCGGTCATGCACCCTAACATGACTTGGAAGCCCATCGCTTTGGCCGTACGCACCATTTCGAGCGCAGGCGTGAGTCCGCCACATTTCATCACTTTTACATTCACACTCTGGTAATAGGGTTGTAAAGCAACCAAATCGGAAACATGTTGCGCCTCTTCATCCGCCATCCAATTAATAGAATCGGAAGCAGTTAAATACCTGTAATTTTCATATCCAACCGGCATAGGTTGCTCTGCATATTGAATTCGTTCTATTCCTTGAATTTGCGGTAATCTCAAACAATCTGTAGGCGTAAAACTCGCATTAGAATCTAAGGAAATCGGAAAGCCCGAATCCACTAAGGTTTGAATGGCGACGAGGTCAAAACCATTGCATTTCACTTTGAACTTAGGCCATGCCGAAGCCTGCATTTTTTGCATTTGCATTTCCACAGGAGCCACTGAAATAGTCCAACTCGATTGCGGCAAAATTGCTGTAGAAATGCCATTCATTTCGACAAACGATCGTTTTTCCAACTTTCCAAATAAATCCCAATAGGCACAATCTAAAGCCGATTTTAAAAAATCGGGTAATTGTAAATGACATAAAAACGAATAAAATTCACACGGATGATCAATTCCAAAGGCTGTAATAGTTGATTCATGATAGGCTAACAAGCGTTCAAATTCAGCTAAATTTATTTGGTAATAATTGATAGCCGTACATTCGCCAAATCCTGAATAACCTGCATGTGACAAGCGAACGATTAAGGCTTCTCGAAAATTGTAATCACCATAACTTATAGAAAAAACCTCTTTGAGTTGTAGTTTTATGATATGCCATTGAAGAACCATAAAAACGAAGAGAATTTGATAAGGAAAGTTCAAAAAAAAATGGCAAGCGACCTACATCGCACCGCTACAACCACATACCTTTGCTATGTTCCCATCCTGGAGGATTTTGCAGGAGCTGGTCGTGTAGGACTTGCCGTTGCAAAGATACATTCTTTTTATTTTTTTGCAACATCTTATGTGCATAAATAATACATTTGCAACGATTCTATCGATTCTATATTCAATGAAAACAATTAAATACTTCAAAGTCATTTTATTAACCGGTATTGTTTTAACTGGTTGCTCAAGTACCGAAACCGGATTTCAAATTGATGACACCAAAATAAAAGCAACCTATACCACTGGTGCGACTGTTAATGCAGCCATTATCAACCCTAACAATTTACCCATTGATAGTATTGTCTATGTATTAAACAGCAAACGCATTGGTTCGGTAAAAGGGCAATTGGACTTTTCATTTCCTCTAAACCTTGAAAAACTTGGCTACCATGATTTAATTGCTACGATATATAGCAATGAAAAATCTACTGCCGATACAACTCGATTGGAATTGGTTTCAAAAATCCAACCCAAGTTGCTAAAGTACACCATTGTCAACACCTATCCCCACGACATCAATTCGTATACCCAAGGATTGCAATTTTATGAAGGTATTTTATATGAGGGAACCGGACAATATGGTAAATCTAAAGTAGTGCGAACCGACTATAAAACAGGGAAAGCCGACTTGAGTTCGAATCTAGACCCAAAATATTTTGGAGAAGGAATTGCAATTTTAAAAGGAAAAGTATACCAACTCACCTGGCAAGAATCGACAGGATTTGTATATGATGCGACCAATTTTAAAAAACTCAAAGAGTTTACGTATGACCGCCAGATTGAAGGTTGGGGTTTAACCCATGACGGTACAAATCTATACCAATCGGATGGTTCTGAAAAAATTTATACTTTAAATCCAGAAACCTTTAAAATTGAGAGCAGCATTAATGTATATTCATTAGATTCTAAAGTAAAACAGCTCAACGAATTGGAATGGGCAAATGGGAAAATATATAGTAATGTGTACCAGCAGAAAGCCATTGTGGTAATCGATCCGAAAACAGGTGCTGTAGAAGGTGTATTGGATTTATCGGGCTTGGAAACTAAAATCACTAAATTACCCGATACCGACGTCTTAAACGGTATTGCCTATAACCCCGACACCAAAACCTTTTTTGTAACTGGTAAGAATTGGGACAAACTATTCGAAATCAAAATCACCGAGTAGATATCTTCTGGTGACCAAATGCTTAATTAGTGATTAGTGATTAGTGATTAGTCGTTAGACATTAGACATTAGTCGTTAGTCGTTAGTAGCATTCTCTATTCTCTATTCTCTATTCTCTATTCTCTATTCTCTATTTTATATTCTTTGCTCTATTCACTCTATTCCAAAAAAAAAAAAGACGAACACTAAAATTAGAATTCGTCTTTTATATTAGGATGAAACTTTAGATTAGTCTTTACTAGACTTTACAGCTAAATTGTAACTTACTAAACCAAAACCAATTTTATTAATCGCGTCAGCAATATTATAAGCAATATCAACATTACCTTTGCCTAACATTGACGTGTACCAACCTTCTGTACCTAACATATAACCTAATGGATAAATAGCCCATCCAACTAGTACAAACCAACATAAAATTTTGTGTGCATCCAAAACAGCTCCGCCAGCAGCTTTAGCTAATTTAGCAGCCTCACCCATCCAGATTTCATAAACAATAATAAAATAAGCAAGACCAGAAATTAAGCCCCAAAGTGCTGCATTTCCTGGATCAACAGCCTCTCCAAAGTAACCCGTTACCAACATTACTAAAGAATAGCCAATCATTTTCCACAATAAAGAAGTTTTGGCTCCTGCAACTTTTAAAATTAAATAGAATTCCAAACACATTAATGGCACCGTTAATACCCAATCCACATAACGGAAAAATGTTGGAGACTCACCAAAAGCACTCCAATAGTCACGCATGTACAAATAGTGTACCGCTGCAATAAAGGTAATTAAACCCGATACCAATACCGATGTACGCCATTTTTTGTCAAACTGACTTAACGATAAAAAGAAAAAGGCCGAAGCCGCCATCATGGCCATACAGCCAATAAAGAATGTGAACCCAATGTAATCGGTTGGTTGCATTTTTGATACCAAACCAATCATTAAACTGAAATTTGTCATAATTTGTAGTTTTAGAAGTTATTATTTGATTATTGTTTAAGTAAATTTACAAAAGTTCAAACACAAACAATTTAATTTGTCTAAAATTTAATTATATTTATTAAACAATTTTAACAACATTTACATGGAAAATGCACTTCATATCCGAATTCTATTGACATTTTTCATGTTATGGCTCTCAAATTTTATTACTATTGAAAATCAACAGCTTATTGGTTTTGTAGGAATATCCTTATTAGGAATCATACATGGAGCTAATGATTTGGTATTGGTAAAAAAAATTAGAGGTGGTTTTTTTGAAAAAAATAAACTAGCTGACTTAATCAAATATTGTGGTATTGTTGTATTAGGTATGGCATTCTTTTATGTATACCCGGCTTTAGGTTTGTTGCTTTTTATAATTATAAGCAGCTATCACTTTGGTAATCAACATTGGAAATTACAAAACAACCGCATACAAAAATGGTTTAGCCATCTTTTTCAAGGTGTGTATGGCCTATTGGTATTGGGAATTTTATTTTCATTTCATGAGCAGGAAGTCTTGGCCATCATTCAAACTATTACGCGATCTAGTTTTTCCAACTTACTGTTTACTGAAATAACTGTTTTCTCAGGTTTACTACTTATTATTCTAGGGGCTATCTTAGCTTCAAATGATGCCTCATTTCGATCCTTAATAGGGATAAACTTTTTCTATTTAGTAGTATTTGCTGTTCTTTTTTATAATGCTGGACTAATTTGGGGTTTTAGCATGTACTTTGTATTGTGGCACAGTATACCCTCAATACAAGATCAAATTAAATTTTTATATGGAGTTGAAAATCGCACGAGTTGGATCACCTACATACGTTCAAGTATTTTATACTGGAGTATTGCGGTTAGTGGAATGGCAATTGCTTATATAGGAATCGATAACGATACGCTTTTCAAAGCGGTATTCTTTTCGTTAATGGCTGCAATTACTTTTCCACACACCTTAATTATTGCTTGGATGCAAAATACAGTCCAAAAAAAGACCCAACTTTTGTAAGATCTGAATTAGACTTTAGACATAAGAGTGACTAGTGATTAGTAACTAGTGACTAGACTTTGGACATCAGAGTGACTAGTAACTAGTGATTAGTGACTAGACTTTGGACATTAGAGTTACTAGTGATTAGTGACTAGACTTTCAGACTTTAGTCGTTAGAATTTTTCTTTCTTCTTTCTGCACAACGGTCTTTGCTCTTTCTTCAAAAAAAAGGCCAAACTTCTGTCTGGCCTAATTTATAACCTTCCTGCCGGCAGGAAGGTTTAAAATATAAAATTTAAAATAGCATTTACTTCACTTCTTCAAAATCAACATCCTGCGTTTGATCACCCGAAGTTTCTTGTTGAGGTTGTGCTTCTTGCGGTTGACCATCTGCTTGCGCTTTGTACAATTCCTCTGAAGCATTTTTCCATGCTTCATTAATTGCGTCTAATGCGGGCTGAATGGTTGCCAAGTCTTTCGTTTCATACGCTTTTTTCAATTCATCCAAAGCTGCAGTAATTGTTGATTTGTTACCTTCCGATAATTTATCACCGTACTCACTCAATTGTTTTTCTGTTTGGAAAATCATACTGTCGGCTTCGTTCAACTTATCCGCTTTCTCTTTCGCTTGACGATCGGCATCGGCATTCATTTCTGCCTCTTTCTTCATACGGTCGATTTCCTCTGGTGTTAAACCTGAAGACGCTTCGATACGAATATCATGTGATTTACCGGTTCCTTTATCGGTCGCCGATACTTTAATAATACCGTTTGCGTCAATATCAAATGTCACTTCAATTTGTGGTACTCCGCGAGGCGCTGGTGGTATTCCATCCAAGTGGAAACGACCAATTGTTTTGTTATCTGCCGCCATGGTACGCTCGCCTTGCAATACATGGATTTCCACACTCGGTTGATTATCTGCCGCAGTAGAAAACACTTGTGATTTTTTAGTAGGGATCGTCGTATTGGCTTCAATCAACTTGGTCATTACATTCCCCATAGTTTCAATTCCTAAGGAAAGTGGTGTAACATCCAATAACAAGACATCTTTCACATCCCCAGTTAAAACACCTCCTTGAATTGCTGCACCAACAGCTACTACTTCATCAGGATTTACCCCTTTGGATGGTTTTTTACCGAAGAATTTTTCTACTTGTTCTTGGATAACAGGAATACGAGTCGAACCTCCCACTAGGATTACTTCATCAATATCAGAAGTCGATAATCCAGCATCTTTCAAGGCTTTGGCTACCGGTTCCATCGAACGTTTAACCAAGGTGTCAGCCAACTGTTCAAACTTCGCACGGGTTAACGTTTTCACCATGTGTTTCGGTCCGCTCGCCGTAGCTGTGATGTACGGTAAGTTAATTTCGGTTTGTGTTGAAGACGATAACTCGATTTTAGCTTTTTCAGCCGCTTCTTTCAAACGCTGTAATGCCATCGGGTCTTTGCGCAAATCAACGCTTTCTTCACTCATAAATTCATTCGCCATCCAATCGATGATAACTTGGTCGAAATCGTCTCCACCTAAATGGGTATCCCCATTGGTTGATAATACTTCAAAAACACCGTCACCCAATTCCAAAATGGAAATATCGAAAGTCCCGCCTCCTAAGTCGTATACTGCAATTTTTTGATCTTTTCCAGCTTTATCCAATCCATAAGCTAATGCTGCAGCTGTAGGTTCGTTGATGATACGCATGACTTTTAAACCTGCAATTTCACCCGCTTCTTTTGTAGCTTGACGCTGTGCATCATTAAAATAAGCCGGAACCGTAATAACGGCTTCTGTAACAGTCTGACCCAAATAATCTTCAGCTGTTTTTTTCATTTTTTGAAGCGTCATAGCCGATAACTCTTGGGGTGTATACAAACGTCCATCGATGTCTACACGAGGGGTGTCGTTATCACCTTTTACTACTTTATAAGCAACTGTTGATGCTTCTTTTGCACTTTCTGTATACTTATTTCCCATAAAACGCTTAATAGACGCAATGGTTTTGGTCGGGTTGGTTACAGCCTGACGTTTTGCAGGGTCTCCAACTTTAATCTCACCCCCTTCAACAAAAGCGATTACTGAAGGTGTGGTTCTTTTCCCTTCTGCATTTGCAATTACTACAGGCTCACCACCTTCCATAACTGCTACACATGAATTTGTTGTACCTAAATCGATACCAATAATTTTTCCCATGATTATACTTTTCTTTTAATTCAATTGTAATACCTCCGTATTGTAGGCAGTGCATTTGCACATCATGCATTAGTCAACTATTGTGCCATTACCAAATGGACTTCATTTTGTCAGAAATCAAAGCGAGTTGCTGACAAGATGTCATTTTATCTCTAAATTTTACTTATTTAATTCAGCTAAACTATACTATCATGATTAAATCCGTAGTATTTTAAACGAATCTGGAACAGGAGTAGCTGCAAAATTAGTACTTGTTTTAATTTATAATTTAGGTTGCGAAAACGTTTTTTCTAGAAAAATGCTCGGAACTTTATCCTATATTTGTATAGTAACTAACACTCATTTCCTTATGGAAGAATGCATTTCGGTTTTTGACATGCTTAAAATAGGAGTCGGCCCCTCTAGTTCGCACACTCTCGGACCTTGGCGCGCTGCAGAACAGTTTTTAAATGTACTTCGCGAGCAGAATCTATTGAATCAAGTAGCGCGAGTGCAAGTTGATTTATATGGTTCGTTATCCTTAACCGGAAAAGGCCATGCCACCGATTTAGCCGTAATGTTGGGTTTAAGCGGTCAAGATCCTGAATATATTCCCGTAGCGCAAATCGATTCGATAATAAATACCATTCGAAGTCAAAATTCAATCAAGCTCGACAATCAATTCACTATTCTATTTACTATCGAAACCGATCTTATTTTCAACCGCAATTTTCTTCCGTTCCATGCCAATGGCATTCGATTTACTGCCTATGCAGGATTGGCTACAGTTGAAGAAACGTATTATTCAATTGGCGGTGGATTTGTAGTCAAAGAAGAGCGAAACAATACCCAATCAAAAAGCGCCTTAAAATGTGCATTCCCCTACCCGACGCAAACCGCAGAAGATTTATTGAACTATTGTCATGAGCAAAATAAATCGATTTCAGCGCTTGTATACGAAAATGAAAAATCAATGCGTTCGGAAGAAGAAATACACGTTGAACTGATGCGCATTTGGAATACGATGTTGGAATGTATGTATATCGGTTGTCATACAGAAGGCACCTTACCTGGCGGATTAAATGTGCGCCGACGGGCATTTGATATGCATACCAATTTAATTGGTGATCTCCCCTACAACTCACCGCAAGAATGGCTATCAGTAATTCGAAAAACCGAAGTAAAATTTAGGCAAATCTTGAAATGGGTAAGTTGTTTTGCATTGGCAGTAAATGAAGTAAATGCTGCGCTCGGACGTGTTGTCACTGCACCAACCAATGGTAGCGCTGGAGTAATTCCTGCGGTACTCATGTATTATATGGTTATTGAAAATCATCAAGCTGATGAAAAAGAAATAAAGCAGTTTTTATTAGTGGCTGGAGAAATCGGTTCCTTATTTAAAAAAGGATCAACCATTTCGGCAGCTATGGGAGGTTGTCAAGCTGAAATTGGGGTATCTTCAGCGATGGCTGCTGGAGCCTTATGCGAACTTATGGGTGGTACTCCTGAACAAGTACAAATGGCGGCCGAGATTGCTATGGAACATCACCTTGGTCTTACCTGTGATCCGATTGGTGGTTTGGTTCAGATTCCGTGTATCGAACGCAATACGATGGGTGCTATTAAGGCAATTAATGCGGCTGAATTGGCATTAGAAACCGATGCTAAAAACGCAAAAGTTCCACTTGACAAAGTCATCAACACCATGTGGGAAACTGCCAAAGACATGAACCACAAATACAAAGAGACTTCAGAAGGGGGCTTAGCCATTACCGTAGGATTATCCGATTGTTAAAAACCAAGCACTAATCCCGTAGTAAAAAACAAGTTCGAATTGGCCGAATTTAGAACTGACTCGGTGGCAGACAAATAGCGCGTTTCAATGCGGTATTTGAAGTATTTATTTAAGGTGTAATCTACATTTACTGAACTCCCCCAAGTCGCAAATGGTTGCCCTGTTGCAATAATCATTTGATGGGGATCACTATAGTATTCTAATCGTAATGCCATTTGCCATTGGGAATTCGCTTGATATTGTGTAATCGCAATAGGCGACCACCAATTTTTAGATCCATCGGGCGTATTTTGTATTCCCAAATCAACTCCCAAAATTGTCCGCCAATTTGGACTCCACTGGGCATCCCAATAGAAATTTTCAAACCAACGCATTCCTGAAAATGCAGCATACTGTTCTTTTCCGGCATAGCTACTCCAATTTAGCAGGTGTTTCGAGCTGGGTTTATAGCTAACTTGCGTACCCAAAGCAGGGGCAGCTGAACGCTCTGGTTTTTGAATTCGTTGCCAACCATTCATGACCAACATCCCAATACTCCATCGGGAATTGGGATTATAATGGTACCATATACCCGTCATAAAATAAGGCGAATTATCCGCTAAAATAGAACGAGTCAACGTTGGATTATTTAAACTAGCCGCCGACTCAAAACCGATATAACTTGGTAATATACCGATTTCTATATTATGCTTTTTCGCTTGATCCAAATACGTACCTACATAGGCTTCATTTAGGTACTTTACGTTTTCATTAGCATAATTATCCATCACATAGGTACCTGCTTGCAAAGCAATAGAAGCATAACAATTTTTATAAGTGATTTTAGCTTTAAGTAGCGCTAAATTGACCGCAAATTCATTATGACGATTGTAATTATACATGAAAGGTAACTTTTGTTCGCCTTTTGGCGCATCAATATCATACGAATAATAAGTGTCTAAGAATCCACCAAATTCCAATTGCAACGAATCCTTTTGTCCTAAACTTAAAAAGGGAATAAAAAATAAAATCCAGTTTCTCATAATCGACGTCGGGTATCTATAATATTAATAATCTTCCAAGTGTCCATTTCTTTATACAACGTAAATACATTCACTCCAGAATGACTTAACTGCCCGTTTAAATAAAATTCGTAGGGTGCCCAAACGGTTGCCATTGAATGGTCAATTTGAATCGAATAACTCAATAATCGCTCTTCAAAACGAACTTCTAAAGGTATTTTTGCAATGGAATTGAAAAATTCAGCAGGGGTTTGATCCGAAAGTTGATTGCCTTTTGTTTTTGATTCCAATATTGACTGTAATCGAAGATTTTTACTGCATACCGATTGCATTTTTACCGTATCCCGCTGATGAAAACCCTCAAAAAAAAATGCTATTGTTTGCTTAACTTCAAGCTCTTGCCCTTGAACTGCATGGGATAATAAACAAGTAAATACAATAAGTAGGGCTTTCATCAAGTGTAAAATTCAAAATAACTTACGATATAAAATCGTAGGTTTTCATAATTAAACTAATGCAATTTAGTATTTTTACAGCGCACAATAGTACAAAAAATAAAAACATGTCAGTCGCAAAAAAAGATTATAAAAAAATCACCACAAAATCACTTGTGGACATGAAAGCCAATGGAGAAAAAATTTCCATGCTTACAGCTTATGATTATACGATGGCAAAAATAGTCGATACGGCTGGTGTTGATGTAATATTAGTAGGCGACTCGGCAAGTAATGTGATGGCTGGTCATGAAACGACGCTACCCATTACTCTTGATCAGATGATTTACCATGCCTCTTCCGTTGTTCGTGCAATCGATCGTGCGTTGGTTGTTGTAGATTTACCCTTTGGTACTTACCAATCCGATCCGAAAGAGGCGTTGCGTTCGTCTATCCGAATTATGAAAGAAAGTGGTGGTCATGCCGTTAAATTAGAGGGTGGCTCCGAAATTAAAGATTCGATTAAAAAAATATTAAATGCCGGAATACCGGTTATGGGTCATTTGGGCTTAACGCCACAATCCATTTATAAATTTGGAACGTACACGGTTCGCGCCAAAGAAGAAGCCGAAGCAGACAAATTGATAGAAGATGCTAAACTTTTAGAGCGGTTGGGGTGTTTCGCTCTTGTTTTGGAAAAAATCCCTGCTAAGTTGGCACAAAAAGTAGCTGAGAGTATCCAAATTCCCGTAATTGGAATTGGAGCTGGTAGCGGTGTTGATGGACAAGTATTGGTATTGCACGATATGATTGGTATGACCCATGAATTTAGTCCGCGCTTTTTACGCCGTTACATGAATTTGTATGAAGACATGACCAAAGCCATTGGACAGTATGTAAGTGATGTCAAAGCTGTTGACTTTCCTAATGCAAATGAGCAGTATTGATTTGAGGATTTGAAGATTTGAAGATGATTTTTGATTGCTTATTCGCTAACTGTTAAACCCATTCATTTACCCTACAACTGCAGTTAATTCGATTTTTTCATGAAGCTATTGAGTACACCAGACAATTTAGACGTATTGTATGAAGACAACCATCTTGTTGTAGTCAACAAACGTGTTGGCGACATTGTTCAAGGGGATAAAACTCAAGATCAACCGCTTTCTGAAATCGTTAAATTATATCTCAAAAATAAGTATCATAAACCCGGTGAAGTTTTCTTGGGTGTAGTGCATCGTTTGGATCGGCCGACTACAGGGCTGGTTTTATTTGCGCGAACTTCAAAAGCGTTGGAACGTATGAATGCAATATTCCGGAATCGTGAAACGCAAAAAACGTATTGGGCAATAGTGAAAAACAATCCACCAAAGTCAGAAGACACAATCATTCACTATTTAAAGCGTAACACTAAAAACAATACCTCAAAAGCCTATATCAAAGAAGTTTCCGAGAGTAAAATGGCAAGTTTATCATATCGAATTCTACAAAAACTGGATCGGTATTTTGCTTTAGAAATTGAACTTCACACAGGGCGTCACCATCAAATTCGTGCCCAACTCGCTGCAATTGGATGTCCAATAAAGGGCGATTTAAAATATGGTTTTGACCGAAGTAATCCCGATGGTGGTATCCATCTACACGCACATAAATTACATTTTATACATCCCGTAACAAAAGAATCTATTACGATTACCGCCCCTCCTCCCAAAGATTCGCTTTGGAATACTTTAGCTTAGTATATGGATTTTTTGATTCATTAAAAAAAGTTGCTAACTTTAATACAAATCCCTATATTGATTGACGAAAAAACGGCACCTCCAATTTTTTGTTTTTTGTAAATTTCAGTGGTAAAGTGCAAGAACATTATGTCGGAATCGGGTTGTCAAGCTGACCTTTATTTGGTTGGCGCATAGGTATATTTTAAGATGAATTTACACGAACATATCAGCTACCGCAAGCAAAAACTCAAAGCTTTGTATCGGTGTATTGAATCGAATGAAAAAGCGATAATTGAGGCTCTTGCAACCGATTTTAATAAGCCCGAATTTGAAGCGGTTGTTACAGAAACTGCTTATGTTTTATCATCCATTAAACACACGCTGCGCCATATCGACCAATGGAGCAAACCCCAACGAAAATGGCCTTCAATACTCAATTTTCCATCGGTAGATCGCATCTATTTTGAACCCTATGGAAAAGTACTCATTATTGCGCCTTGGAACTATCCGTTTCAATTAGCGATAGCCCCTATGATAGCCGCAATAGCCGCAGGAAATACTGTTGTACTTAAACCCTCTGAACTTACCCCTACAGTTTCCTCGATAATTCGAAATATTATTGAAGAGGTGTTTAATCCTGAAGAAGTTCAAGTAATTGAAGGAGGTGTTGCACCAACACAAAATTTATTACAACAACGATGGGATTATATTTTTTTCACCGGCAGTGTTGCGGTTGGCAAAATTGTTGCTCAAGCTGCTGCCACTCACCTCACCCCTTGCACACTTGAACTCGGGGGCAAAAACCCTTGCATAATTTCAGATGATACCAATATTCGCGTAACGGCAAAACGATTAGTTTGGGGAAAATTTATCAATGCTGGGCAAACCTGTATTGCTCCCGACTATATTTTGGTAAAAGAATCGATCTATAAAAAATTAACCGCTGCTCTGATAGTAGAAATTGAACGTGCATATGGTGTTAATCCCAAAGAATCGCCCGATTATACACGTATAATCAATACTAAAAATTGGGAACGTCTACAGCAGTTTTTAAAGGATGGCGATTTGCTTTATGGTGGCGATTGTGATGAAAATTCACGGTATATGGGTCCGACGCTTCTTGGCAACCCTACAAAAAACAGCAAGGTAATGCAAGATGAAATCTTTGGACCTATTCTCCCCATTATTTCATATACTAATGAAAGTGAAATTCATGATTGGATTTCTACTTATGAAAAACCCTTAGCATTATATGTATTCTCAAATAATCTAAGCTGGGCAAAAAGCCTTTTTAAGCGCTATTCGTTTGGTGGGGGCTGCATTAACGACACCATAATCCATTTCAATAATAGCCGACTCCCTTTTGGAGGTGTTGGAAATAGTGGCAACGGCGCTTACCATGGACGTTGGGGATTTGAAACGTTTTCCCACCGTAAAGCATGCGTCTATAAGCCCTTCAGTATGGATATTCCTCTCCGATATGCACCTTATAAAAACAAATTAAAATGTATAAAAAAAGTTTTTAAAATTTTTCAATTTTAATGTGAGTCATTTAAGCTTACAACAAAATAAGGAGTAAAAAAACAAATTAATTTTCATAGGTATTTCATAGAAAGCAGCAACTTCAAACTTTAATTTCCCAACAAATGGGTTAATGGAATAGGTAGTCGTTTGTTCCATGCCTTCTCACTATGATCTTCACCTTCAAATTTTCGTGTTATCCAATGATTTTCACACCAACCTTTTGTCAATAAAACCTGATCCACCATCTTTTGATACGGTTCATATAAAGCATCTAATGTGGCCGTACCAAAATCGAAGTAGATTTTACAAGAGTTGGTTTTGGGTAAATGTTTTTCCAAATACCGAATAAATTGCTTAGGAATCGGGTTGTTTTCAACCGAAAAAACTCCCGGCCAATGGGTTGATAAACAGGCCGCACCACCAAAAATTTTGGGATACTCACAAAGGGCGTACATCGAAATCAATCCGCCCATACTGCTACCCGCTATAAACGTATGAGCTACATCGGTATAAACTGCAAAATGACTATCAATAAAAGGTTTCAATTCGGTTACAATAAACATCAAATACTTGTCGGATTGGACGGTATATTTTTGAAAAACCGAATTTCCGTTAGGACGGTTCACTGAATATAATGAATCTTGTTGCTTTTGACTGAGTTGCTCAAATGGTTTTTGAGGAAAATAATCCGCATGACGCGTCACTCCCCCATTCCATATCCCTACTACAATGCAGTTTTGAACGCTACCCTTTTGCACCAATTCGGTCATCACGTCGTCAACTTCCCAAGCTTGCTTATTCCAAGTAGTTGAAGGATCATACAACATTTGACCGTCATGCATATACAAAACACTGTATTTTTTACTTTCTGTATACCCTTCGGGCAACCAAATATCGATGTTGCGTGAAGTAACAAATTTTGAATTAAAATCGGTCAATCGTTGGATCGATCCCGAAAATACTTTAGGCAGCTCTTGAGCACTCATACTAAGCGCAATACACAGTGTCAAAAAAAATGGTTTCATAATATAAAGTTTTATCCCAACCAACCTTCACGATCTAAACTGCGGTATTGAATGGCCTCAGCGATATGTGAAGCTTGAACAGTTGGCGATGCTTCGAGATCGGCAATGGTTCGGGCTACTTTTAAAATTCGATCATAGGCACGTGCAGACAAATTCAATCGTTCCATTGCACTTTTCAACAAAGTTAGTGAGGTTGTGTCCAAATCACAATAGGTGCGTATTAATTGTGTATTCATTTGTGCATTGTAATGAATCGATGGTATGTCAGAAAAGCGCTGGGTTTGGAGTTCACGGGCGGCAATTACGCGTTCGCGAATGATAGAACTCCCCTCCGATCGCTGCCGGTCGGCCAACTTATCAAAAGGCACTGGAGTGACTTCAATATGAATGTCGATTCGGTCCAAAAGTGGACCTGAAATTTTACTTAAGTAGCGTTGCATTTCGGATGGTGATGTGGTAACCGCAGCATTAGGATCATTAAAATACCCACCCGGACTCGGATTCATGCTCGCTACCAACATAAATGAAGACGGATAGGTAATGGTGAATTTTGCTCGTGAAATCGTCACTTCTCGGTCTTCAAGAGGCTGTCGCATAACCTCCAACACTTCCCTTTTAAACTCGGGTAACTCATCCAAGAACAATACCCCGTTATGAGCTAACGAAATTTCACCTGGCTGCGGATAACTTCCTCCACCAACCAACGAGACTGAAGAAGCGGTATGGTGTGGATTCCGAAACGGACGTTGACTAATAAGTCCGACCTCCTTGACCTTGCCAGCTACACTATGAATCTTGGTTGTTTCCAATGCCTCCCGAAGCGTCATTGGAGGTAAAATACTGGGTAATCGTTTGGCCAACATCGTTTTACCAGCGCCTGGAGGACCGATGAGAATAATATTATGACCGCCAGCTGCCGCAATTTCCATACAGCGTTTAATCGACTCTTGACCTTTGACGACACAAAGATATACTTTTACCCATACTTAATTAAATTATAATCAGTTAATTATGTTTTGTATTTTATAAAATAAATGTTATTTTTGTTTCTTTTTTAAGACACAATTAAGACATAATGAATAAAATAAAAATTGTTTGGAAATCCAATAGTCCTGATAAAAAACAGGGGTATTTGAGAGTAAGTGAGAGATTAACTGATATAGGTAAAACTAAGATTACTTCATTAAAACTTCCTCCAATTCATAAAAGACACTGGGACGAAACTAAACAACGTGTTAAACACACCCTTACCGATTATCAGTTTTATAATGATGAAATTGAAAAATACATCAATAAATATAGTATTGTAAAAAGGACAGATTTTATTTCTGATGAAAAAAAATCATTAGTGTTTTTTGTTGAAACTAAATTATTACCGAATTGTAAGAGTGTAGGAACTTCTCAAAAATATAAGAACATATTATTTTTAGTAAAGTTATTTAACAAAACAAAATTTAATAAGGAAGACGTATTATTCAAAGACATAAACGAAGATTATATAAATGAATGGATAGTTTGGTTGAAAAAAGACAGGGGAATTGTTGATAATAGTATTTCCTATAAAACAAAAACATTTAAGTCGTTTATTTCAAAATCAATAAACCAAAGATATTATATATACTACCCAAACCCATTCAACAATATTAAAACTACTATAAGGAGGGTTGATGTTGATTTTTTGGATGAAGACCAAATAAATACAATCTTATATTCTGAATTATACGATGTAATTAAAAGTGGAAAAAACAAAGGAAAAAAAAGAGAGTTAGATAGTAGATATTCTCAACTATTATCAATTAACGATGTTAGAAATTTTTTCTTATTCCAATTCTTTAATCACGGATTACGTGTGTCTGACTTGATGACCCTTCGTTGGAATAACTTAAATATAAATGGTGATGAAATTAGGATAAAAAAAATAATGTTGAAGACAAAACATCCTATCAATATACTATTATATGAAAAACCATTACAAATAATTTTCAACTACTTACCGGAAAAATTTATTTCAAATGAATTAAAAGAAACATATGAATACATTAGAAAAATAAACTACCAATATGGATTGTTTTTTATTGAAAAAAACAAGAAAGTGGATTACAATTTATTAAACAATAATGTAAAAATTAAAATTAGTTATGTAGATGAAAATTACATTAAATTTTTCAAACAGAATGATGGTAAAAACATCATAACATCATTAAAAGAATGTGATATAATAATTAAACATCTTACTCATAAAAAAACAGATGTTTATGATGGTAGTTATTCTGTTAATCCTTTTAGAAAATTTGAAAAAAGTATGGATGAAGTCAATAAATCTAATTATATAAAAAATATGTTATTAGAAGATGTTGAATTAAATTACTTAAAAAATCTGAGAAATTTAGTTGAAGATAGGGTAAATAAAAAAATTGAATTAAGGTTAAATTCTATTGATAATTTACACAAAAATTTATATTCAAAGATGATAGGTATTGTAAAGGAAATTTTGATGGATGATGAATATTCAAATAATTTTATTTTTCCTTTACTTGAAGATAAGGACTTTTTAGATATTAAAAATGAAAAGATGTTTGAAAAGATGAATGAATATCAATACAATAAACTTTCGGGGAGAAGAAGTTATTACAATCAACTTCTTAAAATAATGGGAAAACAAATTGGAATACCTAATTTAACTTCCCACAAATCAAGACATTCATATACATCTATTTTAATTAAAAACAATAAAGACATAAACCTATATGACTTATCTGTTTCATTAGGACATCAACACATATCAACCACACAATCATACATACAAAGTTTTATAAACACAAGGATTGATGATATGGGTAAAAGATTATCCGATAGTTTTGGAAAAATAAAAAAATAAACAATTATAACCCTACTTACTTTGTGGTGGTAATCTCCACCTCCTCCCATCCCCCCTTGTATCCTCCCACTTATAGACCCCTTACCCCATAAAGTGAAAATATGGGGGACTATATCTTAAACAAAATCCTCAAAAAAAATTTCTAAAATTTTGAGTTATAAATTGACTTTTCCATAAAAACTAACTACTTATAGTTAAAGACCTTTTTATGAAAAAAAAATTTACAATAAATGGATTTGATGTTGTAAAAGACATAGAAAACAACACACATTACATAGACGATTTCCCACAATTCCCTAACAAGAATAAAAACTCAAAAGAGATTTTTCAAATAATAGAACAGATAGTTTTAACTGAAAAAGTAATTACTTTTCCGATGAAATTTAATATGATTGAAAGAGTAGTTAAGTTGTGTATTGATACGGAAGAATATTTCTCATTTGAAGGAATAAAAAACCTAATAGATAGAGATAAACACTTATTCTTGGGGACAAATACATTCTTCAAGGTAAAGTTTAGTTATGAAGAAAATTTCCCTATACTAAAAATAATATACTACACCATAGACAACGATAAAGGACAAATTGATTGTTCGTCTATGGATATGTTATTACATATCATATTCATAAACTATAATCAACAACAATTCACTAAAAAAAGAGTTGATTATTTGGAAAATGTAGTTGGGTTAAATATGGACGAAATAAGACAAATACCTTTACTTCCGGTTCAGTGGTTAAATTTTGATGAAAATGGAAATTTATTAGATTTCCCTAATTTTGAATTACACAACGAGGATTAAACACCCCCATAATCCAACCTTTTCTCTGGAAACTTTTAGGAGTAGTTTAGGACTTTATAGTCCTATTTACCTATAAATAAACAAAAGGGATTATCCCTTTGACGAAACCATCACTATTTTAATGAATAAATTAA
Organism: Flavobacterium sp.; assembly: GCF_027484945.1. Classification (GTDB taxonomy): domain Bacteria; phylum Bacteroidota; class Bacteroidia; order Flavobacteriales; family Flavobacteriaceae; genus Flavobacterium. The sequence goes on along the minus strand of NZ_JAIXRZ010000062.1, from coordinate 42,106 downwards.
CTCAAAGGATAAAGTCAATATTAGAAGAATTAAAACAAGAAAAAGAAATTGAAATAAAAAATAAAGATTATTGTATCATACAATTAACTTTTGATATTCAAGATTTTTACAGAAAATGTAATACAATCGGTGAGTTCCTTAAAAAATTACGGAACAACAAAAACTCACTTTCTCCAAACCTTCCTAATAACAGAGTTTTTTTTAATTTGATAGGTAAAAATGGACTTCACCATTCTACTATTCACAACGACAAAGTAGAGATAAACATTTTTATTGAACTCAATAAAAAGTTCAACGAATTGGAGATGAAATCAAGAATTTCAAAAATCATAAAACCTACCAAAATAGAAATCTCATTTAATGACGATGAAATACTAAAACAAACATTCAAATCTAATTTTGTTGTTTCATCGTGGGGATTGTTCGGACAAGAGTTCCGGAGACAATCGGTGATTTAATTTTAAGTTTGACTTTGTTTATTTCCCTGTATTCAGAACCTTCTACCATAGGTATAATTAAATTCAAACAATCTTTAATTTCATTAGTTAAAATATCATATTCAAACATTCTGATTGATGTTTTTATATTAACTGATACAATTTCATCAATTGAATAAAAATCAGAGTTTAATTCTCTATTTAATAAGTGTTGAACCGGGTGTAGATAAAACACAAAGTCATAATTATATTTTTTTTTCATCAACTGGTTCAACAACTTATTTATTATCCTACAATATAAATCTTGTTCTTTCATCTAACGGGGTTTAATTAAAAAGTTAAACAATCATATACATTATGTATTTCGTCTTTTGTAATACCCAAATATCGTTTTGTAATTCCCATATTAGAGTGTCCGAACAACTCCATCAATAGAACCAAACTCTCATTTGAATAATTACTCACTTCAACAACCCTTCTCCCAAGTGTTTTTCTAAATGTATGAGTGGATACATTCCCTTTTACCCTAATTCTGTATTTAGAGAACAATTCTTTAAGTTTAACATTCACATAGGACTTATCAATACTCTTGGTTCCATACTTATTCAGAAATATAAGTTCATCTTGGTTTGAAATATCGGACTTATTGTAAATTCTTTGGACTATCTCTTTCAAGGTGGAATTAACCTTAATACTTCTATCTTTTTTTGTCTTCTTTTCGGTAAGTAAAAAGACATCTTCATTTAGAATATGTGAAAATTTTAAAGTTAAAAGGTCTGATATTCTAACCCCCGTAAAAACACCGATAGAGATTAACAAACAAAATTTATACTCTTTATCATTCTCCAATCGTGTTATTAGAGATATAAAATCGTTCCATTCTATAAATGAAGTTGTAGTGTTCTGACCTAATCTACTCATAATCTTTTTTTTTTACAAAAGTAATAAAATAACTTATACTTTTATATAAAATCAACAAAAGTATAAGTTATAACATCATAAAAAAACCTAACTAATTGATAGTCAGGTTTTTTTAACTTATACTTATGACAATTGTATAAGTTCTTTGTAATTTATTTAAATTTACAAAAAATAAGTTGAGATGAAATTGATAGAATTAAAAAATAATATAATTGATTATTGTGAAAACATAAAATATCCCGAAAGTTTTGAAGAACATTTAAAATTTAAAAAATTATTTGATTATGAATGGATAGAGATAATAAAAGATTACCAAATAATAGATACAATAACCTATAAAAAACCATTTGGAATATCGTTTGAAAATAATAATATTCATTTTGTAGAAAAATATAATATAAATCAAAGATATGTAGTAAGGAAAACAAGTGGATATGTTTATAATTCAGATGTAATATCTTTTAATTTTCAAATAATAGTAAAAAATGATTTACTTGAAATAATTAAAAAGTTAGATGAAGGTGATATAATTAAAATAGAAATATCTGGTTTTATAAAATCAGTCGAAAGTGTAAATTTAAATAATCAACAACAATGTTCCCATAATTGTGTAAATATAATTATTGAAATATTTGAATTTAAATTAATTGAGGAAAAAGTATTTAGTCAAGATATTGAAAGTCTAAAATTAGAATTAAAAAAACAACCTCAAATAGAAATTCAAAATCAAGAACAAATTTATTCAAAGATAAATTCCTTCAAAGATTTATTATATGTTTTATTAGAATTAGATGAATTAAGATACCAATCTAGACAAACAAAATCTGATTTAAACTCATTCCAAAACAAGGTGTTTAATGAAAAAAAATTAGAAGAATTTAATACCAAAAAGAAAGGAATAGAAAATTTTATAGGAATAGAGTTCAATACAATATGTGAAGTGTCAGAAATTAGAGAAAATACTATTGATTTTAAATTGTATCATAAAAATAAAATATTTTTTCTCAAAGATAATATCTATCATAAAAATCTAAAAAATACAACATTCTTTTTGAAAAATAATTCCTCCGTTGAAATTAGTTTTAAGATAAAAGAAATTAAAGATGTCTTAAACTCCTTCAATATTGAATTAACATCTATTAAGAAAAATAATAAAGTAAAGTTATTTGGTAATTTTATTAAGTTAGAGTTTTTATATTTGAGTATTTATTTGTTTTTGGTATTACTTACTCTTATTTTATTTTCAAATATTAATTTTTTTGGTGTTTTCCCCTTTTTAATAAAACTAACTTTTTGGGTTGGATTTGGTTATATAATTAATAAACTTGGAGTAAAATTTATTTACAAAAATTAATTATTTTTTTGACTTATTGTAGTAATCAAATAATTCATTAATGTCTAATTTCTTGTCGTTTGAATTTTTAAATCCAAAATTAAAAATTTCGTTATTTAAAATTCCAACTATTAACAAAACAAATACTGAATATAAATACCCTTTGTATATACGATTTACCTGTTCGTATTCAAATAAATGATGAACTATTAAAATAAAACAAAAACTGAATAACAAAAACAAAATAAATACAAATTTTGTTTTTGACATTAATTCATCTTGATTTTTCGGTTTCCAAAAAAGTTTTACTAAACCTTTGATACACAAATACAATATGTATAAAAAAAATAATGTGTATAAAAATGACTTTAAATTTTTATTCATTATAACTAAATTATTTTAAGACCTATAACAAAAGTATAAGTTATAAAAATTAATCAGGTTGATATTTCATAGGGTAATCAGGTTCATCTTCGGAGGAACAACCACACTTTTCACTAAGAAAACCAATAACCATAATAATAATTAACACAATTAGTATTCTAGTAAATTTTTCCATAAAACTTGAACTTCCATTTTTATTTTCTTCTCTTGATGAAAAAAATACTGAAATTAAAGTAAAAACAAAAGAGAGTCCAACTAAAAATAAAACAGAAAATAAAAAATAACCCATTTATAAATCGTATTAATTTAACATACAAACTAAAATTAACTTCAAAATTAAAAAAATCACAATAGAATTATAAGTTTTCTGTTATAAAATTAATTATAACTAATTATATAACAACTCCAATTCTTATTTATTATTTCTAATAAAATCACCACTACATATATTTTGAAGTATCATATTTGGTTTTCCATTTCCAATCATAAACCAAGATGAATTTTTAACCTTACTTATAAATTCATTATTATCTTCAACAATTTCTAAATTCATTATTTCTTCTTCATTCAAATCCCACACATTATCGGTTGTTTGGAATTTCTTGTCTTTAATTTTAACCATACCCATACAATCCAATCTATAAAAATCAGTTAAGGAATTAATTTTATCAACTGAATAATAGAATGGTCTTTTATTCATTTCCGAATAAAATTCAGAAAGAAGTGTTGGTTTTAAGTAAATCTCTCTTTTTTCAGGATTTGAGACAAATAATTTTAATAAGGTTTCTCTAAAATCCTCAATTGTTTCAACTTTTTTTAATTCTTGTAATTTCATAATTTCTATTTTTTTTTAATTTACAAACTTAATAATATAATTTTATTTTAACTCTTCCCACTGATTTATGAAAATATCTTGAAAACCTAAAATATTCAAACCTTGAACCTTTACCCAACATCTATAATGTGGTTTAGTTAATTTTCCCATAAAATGATGATGTATTAAAATGGTCTGTAATTCTACTTTATTAAATTTTTTAATTTTATAAACCTTTTCTAAAACATCAATATCAATATTTCTATTAAGTTTCCCAAAATTATAATCACTTAATTTTTTTAATGTTTTAATTGAAATTTTTTTAATCTCACTTTGTCCGTTCGTCAATAATTTTACTTCCATACTTTAATTTTTTTAGTTAATAATTTTATATGTGAAATGAATAGGTGAAATAAAATTCATAGTCAAGGGGAGTAATCAAAAAAAAATGAAGTTTTTTTCAAAAAAAACAACAATCCCTTTATTTACAATACTTCCCGGACGAAAAAAAAATCAAAATAAATTTACTTTTTTTCTAATTGGACTATTTATATGTAGTCGGGGACATCACTTGATAAGAATATCCCCATCTATAAACATAGTAATCAATAAATATGGGAAGGAATAAAAAGATAAAAACAATTGAAGAAGAAGTCAAATACAAAGAAAGAAGAAAACATCAGAACAGAACCAACCAAAGAAACTACCGGTTGAGAAAAAAACTTGAAAACGAATTAAATAAAACTCCATCATATATCAAGAATGATTTATATAAAACATCATTAAAACACTTCCTAAAAGAACAGGAATATAACTACTTCATAACATTAACAACAAGAGAAATACTAACAAAAAGACATATCAATAAACTGACTGAACGATTTATTAATAGATTAAAGAGTGTTGTAGATGTTGAAAGAGTATTTTATGTTATAGAGAAAAAAGACAGACCACACATACATATCTTACTCAAAACATCAACCAACTATTCTGACCTCACTAAATCCGTTGATTTACTATGGGACGAAGGTTTTGTATATTCAGTAAAGATATATTCTAAAACAGACGATTATACCCTTGAAAACTATATTATTAAGGAAGTATATTATAATTCGCGGGAGATAAATTGGTGGATTTTGTAGTTAGAAATAATCTTACATAATTTAACTCTGGGATATTAGATTTTTTATGTATATTTTTGTTTCATTAAAATATTAAAAATGAAACACCAAGAAGTATCTTCTCTTATATGGAACATCTGTGATGATGTATTAAGAGGTTTATTCAAACCTCACGAATATGGAGATGTAATAATTCCATTTATAGTATTACGAAGATTAGATTGTATTATTGAACCCCACAAGGAGGAAGTAATATCACTATACCAACAACTTAAAAATGATATTGATGATATCTCACCCATCATCAAGAAGAAAACAGGATTGGTGTTCTTTAATCATTCAAATTATGATTTGAACAGATTAAAGGGGGACACATCAGGTCTTAAAATTAACTTTAATAATTACATCAACGGATATTCACAAAATGTCTTTGAAATTTTGGAAAACTTCCAATTGGATAAACCGGTTGAAAAACTATTAAAAAATAACAAACTCTATATTTTAATTGATAAACTATCGGAAGTTGATTTTCACCCGAACGTGGTAGATAATCATACGATGGGGATGATATTTGAGGAATTATTACGTAAATTCTCTGAGATGAGTAATGAAACATCAGGGGAACATTACACCCCGAGAGATATTATATCATTACTTGTTTCTTTGGTTATGTCCGGAAGTAAAGACAATCTAAAAGGTGATGGACTTATCCGTTCCATTTTTGATTGTTGTTGTGGGACAGGTGGTATATTAACACTTGGGAAAAGATGGGTTGAAGAAAATATGTCAGATAAGGTTATAATAAATCTATTCGGTCAGGAACTTAACCCCCAAACATACTCAATCTGTAAATCTGACTTTTTGATTACAGGAGAGAACCCGGACAATATTAAATTGGGGTCTTCATTATCCGATGATAAATTTATTGATAAAAAGTTTGATTATCAAATTACGAACCCCCCATTCGGTGTTTCGTGGAAGTCGGAAGAAGATTTTGTAAAAACTGAAAGTCAAAATCCAAATGGTAGATTTTCGGTGGGAACACCAAGAAGTTCTGATGGTTCTTTGTTATTCCTTCAACATCTAATCTCAAAGTTCAAGGACAATAATTCCCGTATTGGTATTGTATTTAATGGTTCCCCTCTTTTTAGTGGTGATAGTGGTTCCGGTGAGAGTGAAATAAGAAGATGGATTATTGAAAATGACTGGTTAGAATGTATCGTTCAACTTCCCGACCAACTTTTCTTCAACACAGGTATTACAACCTACCTATGGATTTTAGGTAAGAAAAAATCAAAAGAGAGACGAGGTAAAATTCAACTCATAGATGGTTCAAACTATTTTAGACCACTCAAAAAATCTTTGGGGAACAAGAGAAAAGAAATATCAGAACAGGGAAGAAATTACATCCTTAAAGTATATGAGGACTTCAAAGAAAATGAAATCTCCAAAATTTATTCCAACGAGTATTTTGGATACAAAAAACTTACCATAGAACAACCTTTGGTTCAAGATGGTAAAGTGGTTATGGATAAAAAAGGAAATCTTAAACCTGATGGTTCATTAAGAGATACTGAAAGAATACCACTTGATGTTGATATTGATGATTATTTTGAAAAAGAGGTTAAACCACATCTTCCAAATTCTTGGGTGGATAAGGACAAAACACAGGTGGGTTATGAAATTAACTTTACCAAATACTTCTACAAATACACTCCACTCCGTTCGTTTCAGGATGTGTTAAAAGATTTATTGGAGTTGGAAAAAGAGAGTGATGGTTTAATGAATGAATTGGTTAAATAATGAAACTATACTCCATACAAGACAAGACAAAATTAAAACCTGTTTCCAACATCAAATTTGATTTGGAAAAGGAAATACAAGTTCTGTTTGAAAAGAACTTGGAAGAATTATTTAATCTACAATTTGTTAAATCGGAGTTCTCTATAAAGAGTTTCCGTATTGATACTCTTGGATACGATAGTGAAAACAAATCTTTCGTTATTATTGAATACAAAAAAGACCGGAACTTTTCAGTCATAGACCAAGGATATACCTATATGTCTTTAATGTTAAACAATAAATCTGACTTCATACTTGAATATAATGAAAATTGTGGAGGGTTATTAAAACGAGATGATATTGATTGGACACAATCAAAGGTCATATTTGTATCACCACACTTTACCGAATACCAAAAACACTCCATTAACTTTAAGGATGTTCCATTTGAATTGTGGGAAGTTAAGAAGTATGAAAACAATATGATTGGATTGGTTCAACACAAGACGACATCGGACGAAAGTATTTCAACTATATCAGACGATAAATCAAATGTTGTTAATCAAGTATCAAAAGAGGTTAAAGTTTATACCGAAGAATACCATTTCAAGAAAAATGTTAGACGGGATGAAAAAGTTGTGGATTTATACAACGAACTTAAAGATAGAATATTAAATCTTGGAGAGGTTGAAATAATACCACGAAAAGAATACATAGGATTTAGAAAGAAAAGACCATTCTGTGATGTTGTATTTTACACAGACCATTTGAGAATATTGGTTAATTTGAAGAAAGGACAATTAGACGACCCCAAGAATTTAACAAAAGATATGAGTAGTCAAGGACACTGGGGTAATGGTGATTATGAATTAAGATTAAGTCCAAATGATGAGTTGGATTATGTTATGTTTTTAATAACCCAATCTTATAAAAAACAGGACTGATGGAACAATATAATTCATATAAACCTTCCGGTGTGGAATGGATTGGAGATATTCCTGAAAATTGGGATTTAATTAAACTTAAATACATCTCAAATTTATATAATGGGAGTAGTTTGAACGATAATCAAAAAGAATTATTTGATAGTTCAAATATAGATGATATACCATATGTCTCCACCAAAGATATTGATTATAACTCACAGAGTATAGAATATGATAATGGATTAAGAATACCAAAATCAAACACCTCTTTTAAGTTGGGTAAAAAAGGTTCGTTTCTCATATGTATTGAAGGTGGTAGTTCAGGAAAAAAAATGGGGTATTTAGAACAAGATGTATATTTTGTAAATAAACTATGTTGTTTTGAACCTAAAACAAATAGTAAATTTCAATATTACTATATTCAAACACCTCTTTTTCAATTACAATTTCACTCATCATTAAGTGGTTTGATTGGTGGGGTATCAATTTCTTTAATTAGGAATTTCAATACTATACTTCCCCCAATCCAAGAACAAGAACAAATCGTTAATTACCTTGACGAGAAAACCACCATTATTGACAAACTCATTTCAACCAAACAAAGAAAGGTAGAACTATTAAAAGAACAAAGAACCACACTTATCAATCAAGTAATCACCAAAGGACTAAACCCTAATGTGAAGATGAAAGATAGTGGTGTGGAATGGATTGGAGAAATACCCGAGATTTGGAATAATACCACTTTACGATATTACGTGAATAAAGTTGGTTCAGGAATTACCCCAAGAGGTGGAAGTGAGGTTTATGTTGATGAAGGGGTTATTTTCATAAGAAGTCAAAACGTCCATTTTAATGGACTTAGATTGGATGATGTTAGTAGAATAACTAATGAAACTCATATAGGAATGAGTGGTAGTAAAGTCATTTTTAATGATTTATTACTTAACATAACAGGTGGTTCTATTGGGAGATGTTGTGTTGTATTAAATGAAGATGAAATGAATGTAAATCAACACGTATGTATTATTAGAACAAAAAAGGAGAAACTTTCCCCGTTTTTCTTGAATTATATTCTTCAATCAAAAGTAGGACAAACACAAGTTGATTATTTCCAAACAGGAGGTAATAGAGAAGGATTGACGGGGGAAAATATTAAAAACTTCAAAATATCATTTCCAAACATTCAAGAACAACAAGAAATCGTTGATTATTTGGATACACATACCAAAGAAATTGATGATTTGGTTTCGATGGAACAAAAGAAAATAGAGTTATTAAAAGAATACCGACAATCTCTTATTTCTGAGGTAATCACCGGTAAAATAAAGGTTGTTTAATATTATTTTTAATATATGTATAAAATCAATTTATTATACGAAGTTATTAACCCAAAATATACTAGAAAAGAAACAACACATCGTTTCACAGGTGAAAAAATTATTATTCATAGTGGAAATGAATATTTTAAACCAAAAGTGGAACTAATAGATTTTTTAAATAATGAGTTGTCCCAATTAGTAAAAACTGAAAAACAAAAAGAAACCTTAGAAAAATTCTTTACAGAAAGATATTTCATTCTCTGTTATTCATTACCATACAAAGGTTCAGAATATGGTTCTTGGACTATTTTAAAAGGTAAAGATGATAGTATTTTATCATATCGTTTCTCTATATCAGGAATGATGGAAGATATGAAACCTAATTATGAAATATTCATTATAAAAGTAAATGGTGAGGTTGAAGAGTTTAACAAACCTATATTTGAGAATGAATTTATTGAATGTTTTAAAATCTACAAATAAATAACCTTAGTATATAATGAGTAAAAAACTATCAGAATATAGATTTGAGGAGTGGATAGAAAAATCCCTCAATAATCAAGGTTATACCTCAAAATTATACACCGAATATGATAAGGACTTATGTTTAATCATAGAGGATGTTATAGGTTTTATTAAAGACACCCAACCGGAAGAATACGACAAATTGTATTCCCAATTTGATAGTTCAACAGATAGTCATTTATGTAAAACCATAAACGACACAATCGGAAAAAGAGGTATTGTTGAAACTCTCCGAAAAGGTCTTTCTACTCGTGGTTGTTCTTTTGACTTGGTTTATTTTGAACCAAAAAGTGGAATGAACCAAGACCATATTGACCTACACCAAAAGAATAGATTTGTGGTGGTTCGTCAGTTATACTACTCCAACAGAAATAAAAACTCAATTGATATGGTTTTGTTCTTAAATGGTATTCCAATTATCATGATGGAACTAAAAAACCAACTTACCGGACAGAACATCAAAAACTCTGAATATCAATATAAACACGACAGAGACCCGAAGGAACCATTATTAAACTTCCAACGATGTTTCGTCCATTTTTGTATTGATAATGACCTGGTAAGTATGACTTCCCAATTAAAAGGTTCAAAAACAAAATTCTTACCATATAACAAAGGAATTTCAAATCCAATAGTTGATGGTGATTACAGAACCGAATTCCTGTGGAACGAAATATTGACCCCCAACTCACTATTAGACATTATCCAAAATTATTTAGTTGTTGTAGAAGAAAAAGATAGAGATTGGGACGATAAACAAGGAAAGGTGGTTGAAACCAAATTCAAGGTTTTAATTTTTCCAAGATTTCACCAATTGGAAGTGATAAGAAATCTTCAAAATACAATAAAAAAAGAAGGTGTCGGACACAACTACTTAATACAACATACAACCGGTTCAGGGAAGAGTTATAGTATCGGATGGTTGTCTCATACCTTAACCTCACTTTATCGTAATAAAGAGGATAAAAAGAGGTTATTTGATACTATCATCGTTATTACGGACAGAAAGGTTTTAGACAAACAATTACAAAAGACATTAAAGGACTTACAACAAACAGACGGAGTTGTTAATCCGGTAGATATAAATTCATCCCAATTAAAAGAGTATTTGGAAAAAGGTAAAGATATTATTATTACCACAATCCAAAAATTCCCGGTCATATCTGAGACAATTTCAAAACTTAAAGGAAATACTTTTGGTGTAATTGTAGATGAAGTCCATTCTTCTCAAAGTGGGGAAAGTTCCAAACATCTAAAAAAATCTTTATCCAAAGAGATTGACGATGACGAAGATACTGATTATACTTATGAAGATTTAATCCGTGAGGAGATAGAAAGTAGAGGAAAACAAAATCATATTAGTTTTTTTGGTTTTACAGGAACACCAAAAAACAAAACCCTTGAACTTTTTGGAAGAAAAACACCGGAAGGAACATTTGTCCCATTCCATTCTTATACGATGAAACAATCTATTCACGAGGGTTTCACATTAGATGTATTAAGTAATTATACGACATATAAAAGATACTTCAAAGTTCTACAAAAAGAAGGAAAAGAAGATATAGAACTTCCGGAAGGAAAGGTTAAAAGGGAGTTGGTGAATTATGTAGATAATCACCCCGAAGTAATACGACAAAAAGTTTCTATCATTTTGGAACACTTTGTAAATAAAACATCAAAAGAATTGGAAGGAAAAGGAAGAAGTATGGTGGTTGTAAGTTCAAGAAAACTTTGTGTTTTATTTCAAGAGGAGATGGTGAAACAAATGAAACAAAAAAACCTTCCCTATTCTTGTTTAGTTGGTTTTAGTGGAACAATTTTTCATAACGGGATTGAGAATACCGAAGTATCATTAAACAACTCTAACGGAATGGTTGGAACTGATATTCCATCGTCTTTCAAAGACCCAAGATATAGAATTTTGATTGTTTCCAATAAATTCCAAACAGGGTTTGACGAACCTATGTTGTGTTCTATGTATGTAAATAAAAAATTAGGGGGAGTTCAGTGTGTCCAGACACTATCAAGACTAAACAGGACAAAATCAGGTAAGACAGAAACTTTTGTTTTGGACTTTGTAAATGAAACAGAGGACATTATAACCTCATTTCAACCATTCTATACCACCACAGAATTAACCGGTGAAACTGACCCTGATAAACTTTATGATTTGGAATACAAGGTTGAGACATTCCAATTATTCAATCAAAATAAAATAAACGATTTCTGTGAGGAGTTTTATAGAAAAACAGATACAGATGAGAAACTACATTCAATCGTTGATGAGGTGGTAGATAAATGGAGAAATTTGGATAGTGAGGAAATCAAAGAAGAGTTCAAATCTACTATTCAATCATTTATTCGTCTGTATTCATATATCTCTCAAATATCATCTTTCACAGAAATACGATGGGAGAAACTTTATATCTTTTTGAGGTTCCTAAACAAAAAACTACCAAAAAAAGAAGGGGAAAGATTATCCATCACCGATACTATTGATTTGAACTCATTACGAATACAATACGTAGGTAAAGAGAAATTATCGTTAGAGGATAAAAAAGGGGAATTAGACCCGATGTCCGATACAGGTTCTAAAAGTATTGGTGTGGAAGAAAAAGAACTATTATCTGAAATCATCAAAAGAATAAATGAGGTGTTTGGTATGGATTTAAAAGATGGGGATAAATTGTGTCTTCAAGATGTTGGAACCAAGTTATTTAAAAATAATGAATTAGATGTTATTGTGAGGGGGAATAATTCTCACGATGATAAAAAAGAATATTTCAAAGAAATATTTGGTGATTATATCGGTGATTACTATTCTGACAGAATGGATTTTTATAAGAAAGTCAATAATCCAAAAGTCCTACCGATGTTGATTGATGTGATGTTTAATGATTATTTGAAACAAAAAGGATTATAAAATGTTAAGTCATTATTATTCAAAATTAGAAAATAAGATAAATGAAGTAATTGAACTATGTGAAAGTCCAATTGAAAAACAATTTTTATTAAAAATTATTGAGTATGTTTTAATAAATTCTGTTAATGATATGTCAGTTTTTAGTCAAAATTATAAATTAACATTTAGTTATGATAAATTAAATAATAAAGGTGATTTTCTTTTTGATGATGAAGGTAATTATCAAAGTGATAATGATTTTAATAGTTCTTTTAAGTATAGATTTGAAAAAAAATACTTAATAATATACTATTCAGGATTTGGATTTAATAAATACACTAAATTTATTAAAATAAAACCTCAACATAAAGTTCATTATTTAGAACAAGAAGATACAACCAAAAAAAAACATTTCATCTTAGATTTTGGAATATTTTTATTTAATAAAACTAAGTTAGTTAGAACTTTCTGTATTGAATGTGATGGTTATGAATTTCATTCTACAAAAGAACATCTAACAAAGGATAATAAGAGGTCTAGAAAATTATTAGAAAAGGAAAATGATTTTACTACCATTCGTTTTATTGGAAGAGAAATAAATGAAATGGGTGATGAAGTAATTTTAGAATTATTAAATGTCTTGTTTCAAGAAAAAAAAGGTAATCCCTTAAAGAATTTAATTTAACAATCACATTCACTTATTATAAAAAATAACCATTATCACGTTTTATATCTAAACCCTCTTCGTGTTTAGAATTTAAACTCTTAATGAACTTCTTATTTTCCATCAAATCAAGTATTTTTTTTTACACTTTCAAGTAAATCTTCTTTTAATTAAAAATCAGGAATTTCAATCAGGAAGACCATATTTGACCTTATCTTTTTCATATTCTACTTTTATTATAAATATAGAATATTTTATTACTAAAACAAGACATAAATAAGACACTTCTAATATATAATGTTATTAAGTATTTGTTTTACAATACTTTATAATTTGATTTTAGTTCCCTTTGACATCAGCAAAATCAAAATCAGGAAAATCTTGTGCTTTAAAAAAAGCATCGCGCGATTCGACTTTAACGGGATTCAATTCTAATTTTCCAGAAAAAAAATCGATGACCTGCATCACATTTTCTACTCCATAAACATCCAATTCGTCTACAATTGCTGCTTCTTGTGCATTTTGAAGTGGCAGGATAATTCCTTTAAATCCCTCTTCTTGGGCTTTTATGGCAATAGGTAAAGCACCTCGAATCGGTTGAAGGCTTCCATCTAACGATAATTCACCCATAATGATATAGCGATCGACATCGGCTGTTTGTAGCTGACTACTGGCCACTAAAATTCCTATTGCTAGCGTTAAATCATAGGCCGAACCCTCCTTTCGTAAATCGGCAGGCGCCATATTGATTGTGATTTTTTTAACGGGTAATTCAAATCCGTTATTTTTTAATGCAGCTGCAATTCGATAACTACTTTCTTTAATCGCGTTGTCGGGTAATCCAACAAGGTGGTATCCAACGCCTTTATCGACGTTAACTTCTACGGTAATCGTAGTGGCTTCTACGCCAAAGACGGCGCTTCCATAAACTTTTACTAACATGGCATGTACTTTATTAAGGCTTATAAATAATATTGAATTACGAAGATACGAAATTGATTTGAAATTCGATAGAACTGAGCCTACTTAACGCAGTAAGGTGAACAGCGTTTTACTATCAAAATTACTTATAAATTCGTCAAACTTTTGGTTGCAGACTTAGACTTGGGAATTATTATCATTTAAAAGAATTAATTCCTTCTTGCAGCCATTTTTTATATTCATTGACATCTGGTGTATACCCTATTGGCTTACTTAAGTCTTTGCCATCAGGAGTTTGAATCACATATAAGGGTTGTGCATTATTTTGGTAACGGGTAATTTGAAAATCACTCCATTTATTACCAATAGTAATAATCTCTTTACCAGTGGTTTTAGAGATATATTGTTTCGATTGGGGTAAATCAATTTTTCGATCACAAATCAGTGAAATCAAGACCACCTTATTTTTTAACAAAGGTAAAATTTCTTCCGAGGGCCAAACATTTTCTTCCATCTTGCGGCAATTCACACAAGCATCCCCCGTGAAATCTAAAAACACAGGTTTATTCACACTTTTTGCATAGGCCAACCCCTTTTCATAATCATCAAAAGTTACAATACCTTGAGGTCCAATATGGGCTCCTTCCGGTAGTGTGGTTGTATCTTCTGAAACATTACCCGAAAATCCATTCGGACTTTCACTATAGTGCATCGGAGGTGGAAAACCAGAAATCAATTTTAAGGGTGCACCCCAAAGACCCGGGATTAAATATACCGTAAAAATAGCAACCAATAATCCCATAAATAAACGTCCAACGGACAAATGAGTAACGGGACTATCATGCGGTAAGGTAAGCTTTCCAAATAAATATATGGCCCAAGCACCAAAAATGATGATCCAAACGGCTAAAAATAATTCCCGTTCAAAATAGTGCTTTTGTAAAACTAAGTCGGCATTGGATAAAAATTTAAACGCTAAGGCCAATTCTAAAAATCCTAACGAAACTTTTACGGTATTTAACCATCCGCCCGATTTTGGTAAAGCATTCATCCAACTTGGGAATAAAGCAAACAACATAAATGGAAGGGCTAATGCTAATGAAAATCCAAACATCCCAATCAATGGAGCTATTCCTCCTTTGGATGCAGAAATTACTAATAAATTTCCAACGATAGGTCCGGTGCAAGAAAACGAAACTATTGCCAATGCCAATGCCATAAATAAAATCCCAATAAAACCGCCACGATCGGCTTGACGGTCGACTTTATTTGCCCACGAATTGGGTAATACAATTTCAAATGCACCTAAAAACGAGGCCGCAAAAAAGACCAGTAACGCAAAGAAAATTAAGTTAAACCACACATTCGTAGAAAGCGAATTTAGCGCATCGGCACCAAAAATAGCGGTAACAATTGAACCTAAAAGGATATAAATCACAATTATAGAAATCCCATAAAGTATAGCATTACGTTTTCCTTGGGCTGGAGTTTTACTCTGCTTCGTAAAGAAACTAACCGTCATCGGAACCATAGGAAACACACATGGGGTGAATAAAGCCGCTAACCCACCCAAAAACGATAAAAAGAAAATGGACCAAATACTTTTATCCTCTACCGGCTTTTTAGCTTCTTTTGGTTCAGCTGGAATATTTTTCACCGATTTTTGAGTAGTGGTTATTGCTGAATCTACGGCTAAAGCAGTAGTATCCGCTGGAGTTTGAGTCTCTGTGACTGCAATAGACGAAATTTCAGGTAACGCAAAGGTAAAATCTTTCGAATCATTGATACATTGCTCCTTACACACTTGGTATTCCAAATTGAGCTTTATCGCTTGCAACTTTGGATTGGTGATTTTCACTTTTTGGGTAACGACAACTTTATGTTCAAACAAGTATTCATTGACTTCAAAAATAGGGCTGTATACTTTTTTATACGGACTTTCTTTGGCAATTCCGATCAATTCAAAATTGCCTTTAGCCCCTTTAAACGTTAGTAGCATGGGCAACGAACCCCCGTCTGGAGTGAATTGAGAATATACGTGCCAGCCGTCTTCAATTGTACCACTGACAATGAGATTAAATTCGGTTTCAGAAAGTTGTTCGGTTTTTGAAGTCCATTTAACTGGATTTTTGATTTGACCGAATGTTGTAACCGTACTTAAAACAGTTAAAACTGTAAAAAAAATAGATCTCATTCTGAATAGGTAATTTTGAGTTTATTAATGGTATTATTGGTAATCTTGAATCGGTCATCAGTGCGTTTGCCAACAACCCAAACAATTGTATTTTCGGAGCACAATAACCATTGCCGCTCTTTATCAATCAAACTAAATTTCTCGTCTTTAAAATATTTGCTCAATTTCTTCATACCCTTCAATCCAAAAGGCTTAAAAACATCTCCTTCCTCCCACCTTCGTAAAACTAAGGGATATTGTAATAAATCAGCATCGACAAAGATAGTATTTGCATCGGTTATTGAAAGGTCACTTTGGTTACAAAAAGCTAATTTTATAGGAAAATCAATTGCAGTGGTAGTTTTTTCAATTAAAACCGGTGGATACGAAATCGTTTGGCGCGCATGTAAAATTAAATGTGTGCGGTTTTTTAATAACGTAAAATCAGGAGAAAAAATTTGTTTTCCTGTTGCAGCTTCCGTTAAACGATACACATCGTCCCACGCTGTAAATCCGTACTTTTTCAACCAATAATACAATACTGCACGGGGAGCTGGTAACGCATTTAACAGATTTAAATCCAAATGAAATTCTTGCCCATGTTGCCGTACTGCTTTTTCTAAAAACGCATCGATTGCCCAATTGACCATGTTCTTGGTATCCTGAACATAATCCATTGTTTTTTGAAAATTTTCTAAAAATGAAGGATTCATAGCTTTTAATACTGGTAACACTTCATGCCGAATCCTATTGCGCTGGTAATAATTTTCACTATTACTCGAATCTTCACGCCAAGAAATCAAATGTTCCGCAGCATATTTTTCAATTTCATTACGCGAAAACGATAATAGAGGGCGCACCACAACACCATTTTGTATAGGTATACCCGCAAGACCTTCGATACCCGTGCCTCGCGTGAGATTAATCATAAATGTTTCGACTACATCATCGGCTTGATGTGCGGTTAAAACATAATCAAATCCTTCACGTACACGAAGGGTTTCAAACCAATCGTAACGCAGCTGACGTGCTGTCATTTGAATGGATAGGCCCATCGTTTTTGCAAATGCTGCTGTAGAAAATCGATTTAAAAAAAAAGGAATTTTATGAACTTGACAATAGTCTCTAACAAAGATTTCATCCGCATCACTTTCAACATCCCGCAAACTAAAATTGCAGTGTGCAACTGCCAGCGTACAATTCAATTCCTGGCATAAATGCAACAACACCATACTATCGATACCTCCACTGACTGCAATAATTAATTTTTTCGTTTCTAAAAACGGAAGGTGTTGACGAATATGATTTTGAAACGAATGCAGCATTTTCAAAGATACAGAATTAATGATCACCCAATACTTCACGCATCGCTTTTGCTTTAAGCAAACATTCTGCATATTCCTCGGCTGCATTTGCTTTAGCAGTAACTGCACTACCCACTGAAAAAGATAAATAGTGGTTGCGCGCATTATACAAAATACTGCGAATCACTACATTGAAATCAAAATCTCCTTCGGGTGTAAAATATCCAACAGCTCCACTGTAAACTCCGCGTTTTGTTGACTCCAACTCCTCTATGATTTGTATAGCAGAAATTTTGGGGGCACCCGTCATACTACCCATGGGAAAAGTTGATTTAATTATATCAACAGGAGCAATTGATGGATTTACTTCGGCAACAATTGTCGAAATCATTTGGTGGACTTGTTTAAAAGAATACACGGCACACAATTCTTCCACATGCACAGAATCTTTCGTTGCAGTTCGGGATAAATCATTTCGAACCAAATCCACAATCATAATATTCTCCGAACGTTCTTTAGCATTAACCTCCAAAGCTGCTTTTAATAGCGCATCGTATTGCATATCGTCACTGCGTTTTGCAGTTCCTTTGATCGGTTGAGAAATGATTTTATTTCCTTCTTTGCGCAAATAACGTTCAGGAGAGGCCGAAAGCAAATACTGGGAATCCTTTTTAAAAAAGACAGCAAAAGGAGGAGCTGAAAGCGCATTCAATTTTTGATAAACTACCCGAGGTTCGATAACTGCGGGTTGGGCAAAAAACTCCATACAAAAATTGGCCTCATAAATCGATCCGCGCTGAATATAATCTTGTAATTTTCCAAATCGAAGTTCGTACTCTGATGCTGTAATTCGTTGTTGTATCGCTAGTGGACTTACCTTAGCTTGCAATTCGATATCCATTTGAAGGACCGAAAGCCAATCAGATTCAAGTTCATCATCGCAGCAATACAAATACGAAACCGTTAGAATATTACCTTTACAGCAAAATATTTTCTTAGGTTGGAAAAAAAACAAATCGGGAAAGCCCAGACAATCCGCGTTTTGCGAATCTAATTTTTCGGTTGCATTCTTTAAATCATAGGTCAAATATCCTACTAGCCAATCGCGCGTTTGGGATTGGTACTGATGCAAATTATCAAAAGCCTGATGGTAATCGGTTTGTATCGAAGTAAACGCATCAACTGCCAATAACCAGTCAAACGAACTATAGGTTTGCGGATATTGATTGGAATCCAGTAAAACCACCTCACGAAACGATTGTGCCCATTGCAACAATTGCGCTTTGGATTTTTCGGGATTTTCGAGTAAATGTTCTTGATACGTTCGCATAGGGTCAAAAATACACTCTTTTTTTGGGATTAAAAATGCAACAACTCCTTTAAAACGGGATACTGTTTTTAAAAATATGTCATACGAAAAAAATAGTTGCAGTTTTTATTTAACCATTGCAAGGCATAAGCCCTATAAAACCAAAAATGAGTATTGAGATTATCTATTTTTTTATACTTTTGAAGAAACCAATTGCACTTAATTATGAAAATTACGGGAATTGTTATTCGTATGCTTTATGGAGGCTTAATGGTGTTTGCATCGATTGCCTACTTTTTTAATTTATCGAGTACGGAGGAGCCGAATAGAGCAATAGCAACATTGAATGCAGGGTTTATTGCCTCCAGCTACCTTTATCCATTGGTAAAAAGTTTAGAATTGATTTGTGGCCTATTTTTACTTAGCAATAAATTTCCCCGTTTAGTTCCCTTAGTGTTATTTCCAATAGCAATAAATATCTTTTTTATCCATCTTTGTATTGATCGCGCCAATCTTGCTATTGCCTTTTTTGTATTGGGCGCCAATCTATTTCTACTTTTTCAGCAGCGCGCGCATTACCGTGAATTGTTTTCATTTCAACCATGAAGAAACTAATTGCTCTTTTTTTTATAACAGTAATCCAAAATTTGTATTCACAGCAAACACCTTCTTTAGTGTTTGATAAGCATTATGCCGATTTAGTAAACCGGCATGTAGCCTTCCCTTCTTTAAAAACTAACGGTAGCTTTGTTGCTGCATATATTTATTTAGACCCCAAAGAAGGAATTTTTGCACATTACGAAAAAAGCTTTCACTTTGGACCCAACAATGAATTGATTTCAGATGGTATTGACACCAATGAATTGCATCGCATCCGATTAGGTAGAGCTTACAATTTTAAGTTGGCCGAACTCAACAATGAGCATTGTGCACTATTGAACCTTCCAATTCAACCCAATAGTGTAGCTTATTATCAATACACGTCCGAACAACGTCTTTTTTTAACGGGTAAATATCTAAATGATGATCGTGAATTTGAGCGCGCACAACCGTTTTTAGAACAATTGCACCAACAACAAGCACATTTCCCGGATCTCGAAATCCAATTAGCCTATTGTTACAATGGCCAACGCCGATATGACCTAACCATCGCATTACTTCCAAAAGCGATGGAACACAACCCAAACGAACCTTTGTTTTATAAAGAATTGGCCTTTGCGTTTTTAAATTCGGGGATGACTACAATGGCAGAGAAAACGTATCAGCAATGTTTAGAGCGAACACAAGATGCGAATTTAAAAAGTGAGATCGGCGCGAGTATGGCGTATTATTTTTACCTTCAAAAGAAGGAAGAACCATTTAAAACGTGGTGTAAAGTAGTCGCCGATAATGCATCTGCAGGCTCACAGTATTTTTTGCTTTTAGAGCAATTGGAGCGCAATTGGAACAATCGACCCACGCAAGAACTTCAAATAAAAAACTAGTTGCTTAACTCCTATTAATTTATAGTACACAACATAAATTGTTTCGCTGTCTAATTTTCAGACAATTACGCCAAATAGCAGTTTAACAATTTAACAAAAATCCTGCATTTTTTATATTTTAACATTTGTTTACTTAAATAATCATACTAAAATTAGGTTATTCGATTAATTTAATTTAATTTTAAGAAAAATCATTCAATTATGCATGGAGTTGTTAATCAAGCGATAGAAGGATTAATCATTGAACGTTTTGGAAATGACGCATGGGAAGAAATTCGAATTGCAGCAAACTGCCAAGATACCACCTTCTACAACAATCAAAACTATTCGGATAGTATTACCTATGATTTGGCGATCAACGCCTCGAAAATATTAAACATTGATCTAAACGATATTTTATTTGAATTTGGTAAATACTGGGTATTAACCATTGCCAAACAGAAGTATGAGGTTTTATTACGATCAGTTGGAAATGATTTACGGGAATTTTTAATTCAACTTCCGAATTTTCACAGTCGTGTAATGCTTTATTACCCAAATATTGTACCCCCAGAATTCAAAGTAAATCAACTGAATGAAACTACGATTCATTTAAATTATTATTCGAAACGACCTGGCTTATACCCTTTTGTTACAGGTATATTAGAAGGATTAAAAATCTTCTTTGACTCCGAATGTACGATTACAATGATCGAAATAGGAAACGAAGATGACTATCACAAAAATGTATTTGAAATTATTTTTTAAATCTTTTTGATTAGCATATGCAAACACTCAAAAAACTATTTCCATTTTTTTTACGTCTCGATCGTGATTTGTTGATCATTGAGCGCGGACCTAGTATGGAAAAATTATTGAGTGCGGAAGGTTCTTTTGAAACCTATTTCCGATTTATTCGACCAAATTTCGGGGTTACGTATTCGTTTGATTCGATTGTTGAATTTAGCAATCAAGTATTTATTATTGAATTAAAAAACAGTCCAAACACCCTTCGCTTTAAGGGACAATTTATTATTCATCATGAGTTGGATGATGAACTTTGGTTTTGTGGATCTCCATGGTTAATGGCCATGGAAAATATGAATGAAAACAACTTAGTCGTCACTGATTTTGCACTACACGATACCGCTATTGATACTATTTTGATGATGAATCAAAATCTATTATCAATGGAAGACTCTAACAAAATGATTGCAGATTTAAAGCAAAAAAATGAAACGTTGGAAAAAATCAACGAACGGTTGGATTCGATTATTTATGCAATAACACATGATTTTAGGGCACCCCTTTTAGCAAGTATTGGGTTACTTCAACTACCCGATTCATTAGTACATGAAAATCTTCCCGATGTTTTGCATACGCTAAAAAAATTAGACCGAACGATTATCCATTTAAACGAACTGACCAAGAATGACAAAATCGAACTAAAATTATCTAAAATTGATATAACAGCTTTGATTGAAGAGATCTATTCCAATTATCAAATTATTTATCAGTCCAATATTCCCTTAAATTTAACGATTATTGAAGATTCCCCTATGGTTTCAGATTCTTTTAGAATTCGCACAATCCTGAATAATTTAATTTCTAATGCAATTAAATATTCTAAACCAGAAAACAATTCATTTATTGCAATTAAAATCCATGTTAAGTCCGATGATTTAGTTATTGAAATTAGCGACAACGGAGAAGGAATTGACGAGAAAAACTTAAAAGACATCTTTAAATTATTTTACAGGGCTTCAGTAAAATCTCAAGGAAATGGTATCGGATTGTACGTTATAAAAGAAATGGTTCGATTTTTAAACGGAACCGTATCGGTTATTTCAAAAAAAGGAATTGGAACTACTTTTACCTTATCTTTGCCTAATCAGCAAATGGCTTAAAATGAAAAACACCAACTTTTTTGTTATTGACGACGACGATATTTTTTTACGTCTTGGGAAAATGTATTTGGATTTAGGTAAATGTACTTCCTCTATAGCGTTGTATAATGATGCAACAATTGCGCTAAAAAAATTAACAGGAATGCTTGAGCAAATTGATAAGAAAATTGTTGTCTTTTTAGATTTGAATATGCCTGTTCTTAATGGATTTGGATTTTTAGATCAAATTCAACAAAACCCAAAGGCATTTAATGAAAATGTTAGCATTTATATTATGACATCCTCTGCCAATTATGATGATATTGAGCGTGCTAAAAAATATCCTATCGTTAAAAATTATTTAAACAAACCCATGACAAAAGAAATGGTTGATACGATTTGTGATTCTGTCAATTAATTTTTTTAAAGGAATTAGCAATAAAAATCCCGCTAAAAGCGGGATTTTTTTTATGTTTACACATGTAGAGCTCGATTTTCGGTAGCAGCCAATGCCGCTTCTTTTATCGCCTCAGCAAAGGTTGGATGCGCATGTGACATTCGCGTTAAATCTTCTGCTGAAGCACGGAATTCCATCGCTATAACCGCTTCAGCTATAAGGTCGGCACAACGGGCACCAATCATGTGCATACCTAAAATCTCATCGGTTTTTGCATCGGCTAATACCTTTACAAAACCGTCTAAATCAGCGCTAGCGCGTGCGCGACCCAATGCTTTGAAAGGAAAACTTCCTGCTTTATAGGCAACTCCAGCTTCTTTCAATTGCTCTTCCGTTTTTCCTACACCAGCCACTTCAGGCCAGGTATATACCACACCTGGAATTAAATTATAGTCAATATGTGGACGTTGACCCGCCAAATATTCAGCCACCATTACTCCTTCTTCTTCTGCCTTGTGAGCCAACATTGCTCCTCGCACAACATCACCTATAGCATAGATATTAGCAGCGGTAGTTTGCAAATGATCATTGACTTCTACTTGACCACGTTCGGTAATTTTAACACCGGCCGCTTCTGCATTTAATCCATCTGTATAGGGACGACGACCCACTGCAACTAAACAGTAATCGCCCTCGAGTACCAATTCATTTCCTTTAGCATCATCTGCTTTAACCGTTACAGCCTTTCCTTTTCGGGTAACTTCTTTTACTTTATGCGAAGTGTAAAACTTCATGCCTTGCTTTTTCAAGACTTTAGTTAATTCTTTGGATAAACCTGCATCCATACTAGGAATAATTCGATCCAAATACTCTACAACAGAAACCTGAGCTCCCAATCGCAAATACACTTGTCCCAATTCGATACCGATAACTCCACCCCCAATAATTACTAAATGTTTTGGAATCTCGTTTAATTTCAATGCTTCAGTAGAAGTGATGATACGTTCTTTATCAATCGAAATAAACGGTAATGTTGCAGGTTTAGATCCTGTAGCGATTATTGTATACTTGGATTCCAATACAGAATTTGAACCATCTTTTTTTGCAACATTAATATGGGTTGCATCCACAAAAGAGCCCACACCTTCAAAAACGGTAATTTTATTTTTATCCATCAAGAATTTAATACCGCCACACGTTTGCTCGACTACTTGTTGTTTTCGTTCAATCATTTTTGCAAGATTAACCGAAATAGCACCACTTACTTCAATTCCATGATCAGCAAAATGTTGCAATTCTTCAAAATGATGGGAAGAAGCTAATAAAGCCTTCGAGGGAATACAACCTACATTTAAACAAGTCCCTCCTAAGGTGCTGTATTTTTCAATAATTGCGGTTTTAAAACCTAACTGTGCACATCGGATTGCCGCCACATATCCTCCAGGACCGGATCCAATTATAGTAACATCAAACTGACTCATATCGTTCTAATTTTCTAAAGTGTTTTATCAATTCTAGGGCAAAATTACAAATGTTTTTTGGCTTAAAGAGGACGATTTAAAATAAATAACAACTTTTTAATACTAAATAAGCCTCCTTAAAGTTTCGAATAGGCAACTGCCAGTTCAGCGGCCAGTTTTGCATTATTTTTTATTAATGCAATATTTGCTTCTAAACTCTCCCCTTGGGTATGTTCGGCAATATGTTTTAAAATAAAGGGAGTAACCTCTTTACCTTTAATTCCCATCGTATTTGCCGTATTTAATGCTTCCAAAATATGTGTTTCAACTGCTTCCATTGGCATCTCATAGGCCTGTGGAACTGGATTAGCAATAAGAACCGAACCCTCTAAAGCTAAACCCCATTTCACTTTAAGCATTTGGGCTAATCCAGTAATAGAATTTTCACTCATAGGCGATTGAAAACCACTCTTTGATGAGTAGAAACTTGGAAACTCAGATTGGCCGTATGTAACAACCGGCACCCCTAAAGTTTCTAAATATTCTAAAGTTAAACCAATATCCAATATCGATTTTACACCCGCTGCAACTATGGCAACATTGGTGCGACTCATCGCTGTTAAATCAGCAGAGATATCCATGGTTGTGGTTGCACCACGATGGACACCACCAATACCTCCCGTTGCAAAAATTGAAATACCAGCCATAGCCGCAATATGCATGGTTGTAGCCACTGTTGTAGCACCGTCTATTTTTTGTGCAATCACATAGGGCATATCGCGAAGACTAACTTTCCACACTCCTGAAGATTGTGCAAAATCATCAAGTTCAGTATCAGACAATCCTACACGGCAATAGCCATTGCGAATTGCAATAGTAGCCGGCACAGCACCATGAGCGCGAACAACTCCTTCTACTGCTTTTGCGGTCTGAGCATTTTGAGGCCAAGGCATACCATGGGAAATAATAGTGGATTCTAAGGCAACAATAGGTTTGTTTGTTGCGATTGCGTCGGCAACTTCTGGACTTAATTGGAGAAAGGAATTCATGGATAAAATTTAGTTTTCAAGTGTTCTATCATATGGGGATACAGAAGCTTTAAAATGATGATAAATTTCATTTCCATATGCATCATCTCCTAAAGCGGTGATCAATGTATTCGGAATTTTTAATGCTGCGAGATGACGCGCTACATTGGCCATTACACCTCCAAAACGCATCGTGCCTTTTGCTGGATTCGAAGTTTCTAGTACCATTGGGGACTGACTGAAATAAATTTCATCGACGAGAGTAGCACCAACGCAAATAATGGATGATTTCATAGAGCGAAGATAGGAAATGTTTCGTGTTTTTGAAGCCTTATTGGTGTTTGACTTCTAGCAAATTTGAAACTGAATTTTAATTGCTGTTGTTTCTTTATTTCTTACTTTTGCGCCACAAACCAACATCGATATAATGAAAAATACTGCTTTATCACACATACATGAGCAATTAGGTGCAAAAATGGTTCCTTTTGCCGGATACAACATGCCTGTTCAATATGAAGGGGTTAATAGCGAACATGAAACGGTTCGAAATGGAGTCGGTGTTTTTGATGTTTCGCACATGGGTGAATTCTTAATTTCGGGTCCGAACGCTTTAGAATTAATACAACGTGTTACTTCTAATGACGCTTCAGTTTTGGAGGTCGGTCGCGCACAATATTCATGTTTACCTAATGAAAATGGAGGAATTGTAGACGACTTGATTGTTTACCGCTTGGAAGAAACACACTATTTATTAGTTGTAAATGCTTCTAACATAGAAAAAGACTGGAATTGGATTGCTTCACACAACTCCAACGGAGCAACGATGCAAAATCTATCCGATGACTATTCGTTATTAGCAATTCAAGGTCCAAAAGCCATTGAAGCGATGCAATCGCTAACCTCTGTAGATTTAGCAGCGATTCAGTATTACCATTTCAAAGTAGGCACATTTGCTGGAATTGAAGATGTAATTATTTCGGCTACTGGTTATACTGGCTCGGGTGGTTTTGAATTGTATTGTAAAAACGCTGACGTTGAACAATTGTGGACCAAAGTATTTGAAGCTGGGGCTGCATTTGGAATTAAACCGATAGGACTTGCTGCGCGCGATACCCTTCGGTTAGAAATGGGTTTTTGTTTATATGGTAACGATATCAATGACAACACCTCTCCTATTGAAGCTGGACTGGGTTGGATTACCAAATTTACCAAAGAATTTACCAACTGTACTGAATTAAAATCACAAAAAGAAAATGGGGTGCAGCGCAAATTAGTTGGTTTTGAGTTGTTGGATCGTGGTATTCCCCGGCATGATTATGAAATTGTAGATGCACAGGGGAACAGCATTGGAATTGTCACTTCGGGCACAATGGCACCAACTTTAGGAAAAGGAATTGGTATGGGGTATGTAAAGTCTGAATTTGCTACTGTTGATAGCCCAATCTTTATTAAAATCAGAAACAACCAAGTAGCCGCTAAGGTGGTTAAAATGCCATTTTATAAGAAATAAGACGTACTACGGTTTTTGACTTTTCTAGCGAAAAGTTTACCTTTGCTTTACGTAATTAAAATCATAAACTGCAAAATAATCGCAACTATGGGAAGAGCGTTTGAATTTAGAAAAGCCCGTAAAATGAAACGTTGGTCAGCAATGGCAAAAACGTTTACTCGAATTGGAAAAGACATTGTAATTGCTGTAAAAGAGGGAGGTCCAAATCCGGAATCGAATGCACGATTGCGAGCGGTAATGCAAAATGCAAAAGCGGCAAACATGCCCAAAGAAAATGTTGAGCGCGCCATAAAAAAAGCATCCGATAAAGACACGGCTAACTATAAAGAAGTATTATTTGAAGGGTATGCGCCGCATGGAATTGCGATTCTAATTGAAACCGCAACAGACAACAACAACCGAACGGTTGCCAATATCCGGAGTTATTTTAATAAGTGTAATGGCACCTTAGGTACACAAGGATCAGTCGAGTTTATGTTTGATCATACTTGTAATTTTCGCATCCCAAATACCGGACAAGATATTGAAGAATTGGAATTGGAGATGATCGATTTTGGCGTTGAAGAAATCTTTGCAGATGAAGACGGTATATTAATGTATGCCCCTTTTGAAAGTTTTGGCTCGATTCAAAAACATTTAGAAGCAGAAGGGATTGAAATTTTATCTTCTGGATTTGAACGTATCCCGCAGGTAACCAAAGAATTGACCGCTGAACAAGTTGCCGATGTCGAAAAGTTGTTGGAAAAAATTGAAGAAGATGATGATGTGATGAATGTCTATCACACCATGCACGAATAATTTTAATAGTAAATCATCCCAAAAGTCGGTCCGTAGATCTGCTTTTTTTATTCCTCAAAAAAATCATTTTTAAATCCGATCAAATATAACCGATCTTTTGCTCGGGTCATTGCCGTATATAACCATCGGACATAATCGGCATTCATCCCTTCGGGCATATAGGGCTGTTCAACAAAGACGGTATTCCACTGCCCTCCTTGCGATTTATGACAGGTAATTGCATAAGAAAATTTTACTTGGAGTCCGTTGAAGTATTCATTCTGCTTCAACTTTTCCATTTTTTTATACTTTGATGGCTCATCCTCATAATCCAACAAGACTTCCTCATACAAACGATTGGTTTGTTCATAGGTAAGTGATGGTGCTTCACTTTTGAGCGTATCCAAAATCAAGACCGTTTCAAAAGGCAATTGATCGGGATAATCGACCATTCGAATTTTTACGCGGGCGAACTGAAAATCATACAACGATTTATAACTGTAAATTTCCAACACTTCTATAATATCCCCATTTGCTATAAATCCGGCAGCATCAGTCTCATTCAACCAAAAATAATTATTCTTGACCACCATGAGAAAATCACCTGCAGCTAACATACTTTCCTTAAAGAGAATTCGCGCACGAATCTGTTCATTATATTGATTGGCGCGTTTATTGGATCGAACAATAAAAGCCGTATCCTCAATCGAAAAATTAGCATAAGCACTATTAATTGCATCTTGAATTTCATCGCCATCTTCCAATCGAATAATATCCTTAAATCCACGTAATTGGAACTGAAATCCTTCAAAAAAATCATCTAATAACAATTCACGCAACTGTGTTGCATTATATAAAATTCCCGATTTTTCCTCTTGACGCATAACTTCATCAAGTTCAATCGTATCGACTTTTTTATCGTAATGCAAGGCCAATGTATCGGTGTTCAATGCGGGTGAATCGATACGGTTAACCGGTGGCAATTGCGCCGTATCGCCCAAAAGAATCAATTTACATTGTTGATTATTATAAACATAGAAAATTAAATCATCCAACAACGAACCGTTTTGGGAACTACCTGAACTATGCTCATGATCGGCAATCATTGAGGCCTCATCGACAATAAACAGCGTGTTTTTGTGTTTGTTTTGCTGTATCGTAAACGTCACACCAGCAGCAGACTTCTTTGGAAAATATATTTTTTTATGGATCGTATAGGCCGGTTTTTGAGAATAATTGGCAATAACTTTCGCTGCTCGACCCGTTGGTGCTAACAAAACCGATTTGTAATTAACCGCAGCCAAACAATTCACTAATGTTGCAATTACAGATGTTTTACCCGTTCCAGCATAACCTTTTAATACAAAAATTCGATCATCATTGGAGTCCGTGATGTAATGGGCAATTTTTTGAAAAAAAACTTCCTGCTTCAACGTAGGTTGAAACGGAAACGAATGGTATAAATGCTGATAAAAGTTTTTCATGCAAACCACAAAGATAGTCGAGGTGATTTGAATTTGAAGCACATCAACACAAGCTTATATTAACAATATTTCGTAAGTTTGTCATTCCACTCCAACGCAATGCAAAACATTATTGAAAAAACATATAAACGTCTCGCTATTCAGGTATCCCTGAGCGGTTTGTCGTTTGCAGTTTTTGATGGAATTACGGATAAAATTGTGCTATTAAAGGACATTCCTTTCACTTCGTTCCAACGCAGTTCAAAAATTGAAGATTTATTTGCGGTTGTTTTCCATGATCATCCAGAATTACGCAATCGCTATGATGAAATCAAAATTATTCACTGTAATGGCCTCTGTACCTTTGTCCCGAGTGCTTTGTTTGATAAAGATTTTATTGGAAGCTATCTTCAGTACAATACCAAGGTTTTTGAAACCGATTATTTCACCTATGATAGTATACCCAATTACGAGATGGAAAATGTATATATTCCTTATGTGAATATGAATAACTTTTTTATCGACCAATATGGTACGTTTGACTATCAACATGCCCATACACTATTGGTTCAAAAGTTATTGGATTACTCTAAAAATACTGCGGATCGAAAAATGTTTGTCCATGTGAACAACGGTCATTTTGAAATTATTGTTATTGAAAATCGAAAATTGCAATTCTATAATTCATTTGACTATAAAACACCCGAAGATTTTATCTACTACATCTTGTTCACAGCAGAGCAACTGCATTTGAATCCAGAATTGTTTTCGATTGATTTATTGGGCAACATCAATGAAGAGGATCCCTTATATTCCATGGTTTATTCCTACGTTCGCAACGTAAACTTTCTATCCACTGCGATGATAACCAATGGGCGCACCGAAATGGAAAACCGTCATCATTTTATTCTTGTGCACGCGTGAGAATCATTTCTGGCAAATACAAAGGACGGCGCTTAACTGCACCCAAAAACTTACCCGTTCGTCCAACTACAGATATGAGTAAGGAATCCTTATTCAATATTTTAAACAATCAATTTCACTTTTCAGAACTAAAAGTCCTCGATTTATTTTCAGGAACAGGAAATATAAGTTATGAATTTGGTTCGAGAGGATGTGCAGCTATTACGAGCATCGATGCGGATTTTGGTTGTGTTAATTATATCAAAAAAACGGCACGCGAATTGGACTTGAATATTACGGCTATAAAAAGTGATGTTTTCAAATTTTTGGAGCGGCACCGCGGAAACTATGATGTGATTTTTGCAGATCCACCGTACGATATGGCCGAGAAGGATTTTCACCGTTTGGTGGAATTAATTTTTGTACAAGACTTGTTGGATGAAGAAGGAGTTTTAGTAGTGGAACATTCTAAAAATACTAAAATGGAACAACTCCAAAACTTTTCGTTTGATCGCAATTATGGAGCATCGGTTTTTTCGTTTTTTGCGTATTCTGAAGAAGAATAAAAAAGCAGACCTATAAGCCGGATTCTGTATTCCGAATACTCGGAACCCTTATCATTTATCTAGTCCTGTTATTACTAACAAGATCCATCTGCCTACCCCCCGACAACGGACGAGTAACCCTTAACTGTCGGTATACATGGCATTGCACCGCATAGAGTTTACCTGATTTCACTACAGCCGAACTGTACATTCTTTCTGTTGCACTTGTCCTTCTTGCCGCTAAAGACAAGAGACGGGCGTTACCCGCTATGCTACTCTTTGGTGTCCGGACTTTCCTCCCTCCCGAAAACGGGACAGCGATAAGGCGGTCTGCACTGCAAAGATACATTTAAATACTTGGAATTGTAACGGTTGAATTTTAATAATTAAAAAGGGTCAAAACCAATCCTGTAGCGAAAAATTGAAGGTAACCGTTGTGAATAAGTTTTCGGGAAAAAGGAATTATAACCTACACTAGATTTCTTAAAAAAACTATATTTGTATATCCAATTATTCACTATGGAACAGTTTGTAGTATCTGCCCGTAAATACCGCCCGCAAACCTTTAAAGATGTTGTGGGTCAACAGGCAATTACCAATACTTTACTGAATGCTATAGAAACCAATCATCTTGCACAAGCCTTATTATTTACAGGGCCTCGCGGAGTTGGGAAAACTACTTGTGCTCGAATTTTAGCACGTAAAATCAACCAACCGGGCTATGATGACCCAAATGAAGATTTTGCCTTCAACGTATTTGAATTAGATGCCGCATCCAATAATTCTGTAGATGACATTCGCAACTTGATTGACCAAGTGCGAATACCACCACAAACCGGTCAATATAAAGTCTATATTATTGATGAGGTTCATATGTTGTCGACGGCGGCGTTTAATGCTTTTCTTAAGACCTTAGAGGAGCCTCCTAAACATGCCATTTTTATTTTAGCTACTACTGAAAAACACAAAATTATACCGACGATTTTATCGCGTTGTCAGATTTTTGATTTTAAACGTATTACCGTAAAAGATGCCAAAGAACATTTGGCCGAAGTAGCACGCAATCAAGCGATTCAATTTGAAGATGACGCATTGCATATTATTGCGCAAAAAGCTGATGGTGCAATGCGAGATGCCTTGTCAATCTTT
This sequence comes from Flavobacterium sp., assembly GCF_027484945.1. GTDB lineage: Bacteria > Bacteroidota > Bacteroidia > Flavobacteriales > Flavobacteriaceae > Flavobacterium. Next base: position 10,690 of record NZ_JAIXRZ010000062.1, on the reverse strand, counting down.
GATCGTATAGTTTCGTTTTGCGGAAAGAATTTAACCCGTCAAGCCGTTACTGAAAATCTCAATGTACTGGATTTTGAAACCTATATTGCGATGACCGAATTAATTTTGGCACACAATATTCCACAAACGCTTATTGAATACAATACCATTCTTTCTAAAGGCTTTGACGGACACCATTTTATCACAGGATTAGCATCGCATTTTCGAGAATTGATGGTTTGCAAAAATCCAGTAACGCTTCCTTTGTTAGAAGCTGGAGCGCATGCCCAAAAATTATATGGTGAACAAGCGCAAAAATGTGAATTCTCTTTTTTATTACAAGCAATGGAAATGGCTAATGCTTGTGACTTGAAGTTTAAATCTTCTCAAAACCAACGCTTATTAGTCGAACTTACCTTGATGCAATTGTGCTCCATCGACTTTGATGGAGAAAAAAAAAAGTTAATTTCATAATTCCTCATACGTATTTTCGAAATTCGGGATATTCAATTACCGTTGTTAATCAACCGGTGGAAAAAAAACAAACCCCTGTTATCGAGGCAACAGCTGTTGTAGTTCCCGAGAATGAATCTCCTGCAGTTTCAAAAACATTGGAGCCCACAACTTCAATAACTCCTGAAAAACCAACAACGAATCAATTGGTAGAAAAAGAAGCTGGAGGTAAAGTATCGGTTTTATCCCTTTCGAGTATACGGGCACGAAAAGAGTTGATGGAACAACAAAAAAGCAATCTTCGTGAGGAATCAAAGCAATTGCCTACAGAAAAATTTACAGCGACCGAATTGTTGGAACAATGGTACAAATATGCCGATCGTTTGAATGACAAAGGGCATAAAATTATGGAAGCCTTATTGCGTATCAACGACCCGAAAATTGAAGGCACAACGGTTATTCATTCATTACCTAACGAAGGTTCAAAATTGGATTTTGAAAAAGAGAAACCCGAATTGGTTGCCTTTTTACGTGCTAAATTACACAACCACGAAATCACGTTAGAAATTGAGGTCAATGAAGAAGTAAAAAGCAAAGTTCCCTTTACTCCCCAAGATAAATTCAATCGATTGAATGAAATTAATCCAAATCTTGAATTGTTAAAAAAGTTTTTTGATTTGGAACTTTAACGGTCGGTTTTCAAGAAATTGATGAGCCCGTTCATATACGTTTCTTGATCATCATAAAGTGCCATATGACTCCCGTTTGGGCAGTATAAAAAAGAACCGTTTGGAAATTGATTGGCCATCCATTCCATGTATTTAGGATCCATAGTGTCATAGCGCGCACCTATTACCAGGGTTGGCACCTGTATACTCTTTAATTGATCAGCTACATCCCAGTTGGCCAACTTTCCAGAAACACCTAACTCACTGGGGCCTTGCATGGTAATATATAGCGACGAATTTAGACGACCAAATGCCCTGTTAACAGGTTCTGGCCACTGATTTACAGGTAATCGAAGTATATGTTGGTTATAATAATTTTCCATTAATAGTTTCATATACTGCGGATTAGTATAATCTTTTGCTGCTTCAAGTTTTTGGATTTGTTGCAACACTTTTGGGTCCATTTGTTTTTCCAAAACTTTCGAATACGCTCCATATTTTGGACAACTTGCCATCATATTTGAAACAATTAACCCCTTTAAATTGGATTGATATTTTAAAGCATATTGCATTGCTAAAATACCTCCCCAAGAATGACCCAATACATAAAAATTATCGTTTGTTAAATCTAATGCTTTGCGAACCTGTTCTACCTCTTCAACATAACGATTTAAATCCCAATAGGTAGTATCATTTGGATTGTCAGAAAATCCAGTGCCCAATTGATCATAATAGATATATTCAATGGCTGCATTGGGCAAAAAACTATCGAAGCATTCAAAATATTCATGCGACATGCCTGGTCCACCATTTAATAATAATAACTTGATTTTTGGATTATTTCCAATACGTTTGGTCCAAATTTTAAACGTTTTTTCACCCGATTTAATTTCAACTATTTGAACCCCACCTGTTTTAATTCCTTTGGCCGAATCAAAATGATAATTCGTAGGAGATTTTAAATCTTGACAACTCCAAAACAATCCTAAAAAACAAAGAAATCCAAAATATTTTTTCATACTATCGATTTATATTTTATTGTAATACATGGCTTTAACTATTCCATCCGAAAGACCAATTTTAGGCACAAACAATTTACGAGCCCTACTCCATTTCATCGCATTAAGATAGATACGAATTGCAGGAATAATTACATCTGCGCGATCGGTATTTAAACCTAGTTCAGCAATACGCTGTTCATACGTGAGTGAATTTAAATAATGGTATTGGGAATTTAAATAAAAATAAGACAAGGGCTCATCTTGTAATTTTCCAGACAATTTGAACAATTTATTGATATTTCCTCCTGATCCTATAAGGATAATTTCCTCAAAAGGAGTACACACTTCTTTAATCCAAGATTCGATTTCTATCCATGTGTCCGCTGACACCATATCATTAATCAAACGAACAGTTCCATTGCGAAACGATTTTGAAACGACCATTTTTCCTTCAGAGAAAAGAGAAAATTCGGTGCTTCCACCGCCCACATCGATATACAAATAGGTTTGAGCCGATGCGATAAACACATGCAAATCTGAAGAAGCAATGATGGCGGCTTCTGTTTTCCCATCGATAATTGCGATATCAATTTCGGCTTGCTCTTTGATAAATTGGGTGATTTCCTTTCCATTAATCGCATCGCGCATTGCCGATGTTGCACATGCTTTGTAACGCTCTACTTTATAGACCTTCATTAAAAGGCGGAAAGCGAGCATCGCATCGGCCATACGAATTTTATTTTCATCCGAAATAATTCCAGAGGTAAACGCATCTTGACCTAAGCGAATGGGAACGCGAATCAAAGCCGATTTATTAAATTGGGTTTCTTTACCCTCTTGTTCGACGATATTCGTAATCAACAAGCGCATCGCGTTGGAACCAATGTCAATTGCTGCGTATTTTTTAATAGTAATCATACAAATTTGGGGTGTTATTAGGATAGCAACAACTGATCTTCATACAAATTTTTAAAGTAATCGTACATTTCATATTGGGCACGAAAAACGGGTTCGTCAGATTTGCGTTGACGGTATTGATTATCGAGTTTGTTCGAATGAAATCGTGCCTTTACGTTACCTTTCCAACCAATTTCAAACGTATCGATTATAATTTTTTTAATGTCCTCTTGATAAATTGGACAGGTCACTTCTACCCTTCCATCAAGATTACGTGTCATAAAATCAGCTGAGGAAATGTAAATATCGGGATTGCCTTCATTCCCAAAAATAAATACACGCGCATGTTCAAGTAAATTATCCACTATACTAATCGCTTCAATATTTTCACTCATGCCTTTTACTCCGGGGATTAACGAGCAAATTCCACGTATTTGTAAACGAATCTTTACACCTGCGTTACTCGCTTCATACAATTTTTCAATCATTTCAAAATCAGATAACGAATTCATTTTCAAATCCATATAGGCGGGTTTTCCTAATGCAGCATTGAGAATTTCACGATCGATTAATTTATACATGCGGTTACGCGTATAATGAGGCGATACAATTAAGTGCTTGTAGCGGTGTAAGCGGTAGTTTATATCAAAAAATTCAAAAATTTTAGCAACATCTTTAAGAATTTGCTGATGAGAGGTAAACAACGTTAAATCAGTATATACTTTTGCCGAAGCCTCATTAAAATTCCCAGTCGATATAAACCCATAGCGTTTAATTTTCTGATCTTCAATGCGTTCAACAACACAAATTTTACTATGAACTTTTAGTCCTTTAATCCCAAAAATAAGTTCGATTCCCTCTTGCTGCATCATTTCTGAATAGGAAATATTGCTTTCTTCATCAAATCTTGCCTGAAGTTCTATTTGTACAACAACCCGTTTTCCATTTCGAGCCGCATTTATTAACGAACTAATGATTTGTGAATTTTTTGCCAAACGATACAACGTAATTTTAATCGAAGTAACTTTTGGATCTAAAGCAGCTTCCCTTAAGAATTTAATTACATACGCAAACGACTGAAAGGGTGCATAAACAAGGTAGTCTTTTTTGGCGATTTTAGACAACACATTTCCTTCTAAAGATAATCCAGGAACCGGAAGCGGTTTCTTTTTTTGGTACAATAAATCAAATCGTCCTAAATTAGGAAAGTCCATATAATCCCGACGATTATGGTAACGTCCTCCGGGAATGATACTATCCGACTTATCAATACCCATTCGATTTAAAAAGAAATTCAACGTGTCTTTATCAATAGTAGCATCATATACAAAACGAACAGGCTCTCCCACACGGCGTTCTTTAACCGAGGTGGCTATTTTTTGCAACATACTTTTATTTAAATCACTATCGATATCAAGCTGTGCATCACGCGTAATCTTGATCATGTGCGCTGAAATACTTTCGTAATCAAATACATTAAAAATAGAATTCAGATTGTAGCGGATTACATCATCCAAAAGCATAATGTATTGTTTATCTGCAATAGATGGCAAAACCACCACACGGTTTATATTTTTAGGAATCTCGATGATTGCGTAGCGAATTTCATTGGGTAAAACACGATTGAAAAATTTTGGTTTCTCTTCTTTTCGCATGACCAATTTAACGGCCAAATAACCCGAAGTATCTTTTAAAAGCGGGAACTCTGCAAGATCGTTTAAGATAACCGTAACCAATTCAGGGCTAACGCTTTGAATAAAAAAATCATGAACAAAATTTTGATGTTCTTGGTGCAGTTGGGTTTCATTAACAATGCGAATATTTTCTTTTTCCAATTGCTTTTCTATTGCATTTAGCACACGTAAACTTTCCGTTTGTTGCTTGATTACGATTTCAGTTATATCTTTAACTAATTGTTGAGCAGTAATACCGCCAAGTATTTTTTCACCGGTTTGTCCCGATAGACTTAATCGGCGAATGGCTGCAAAACGCACTCTAAAAAATTCGTCCAAATTATTTGAAAAAATTCCTAAAAACCGAAAACGGTCAAGTAAGGGAACCGTTGGGTCAGCAGCTTCTTGAAGAACTCGGGCATTAAACGTTAACCAACTTTTTTCGCGGTCAATAAAACTATTTCTATTATCATTATTCATGGTAGTTGTCTCTATGTGAACGAAATCGGATTGTTTTTCCAGAATGAATTTGATACCAATTTTCGGCTTCAAACGCAAGGGTTACCCAACCCGATGTAGGAACATTTTCAATATATCGGTCCCCAAATTTATTAACAAAATCTGTAATAGCCGTATTATGTCCCAAAAGAAAAACATGGGTATTAGAAGAATCGAGATTTTTAACAAATTTTTCAAGATTGATGCAGTCAAAAGTGTATAGCTCATGGCTTATCTTTAGCTTACTGTACTCAAAATCGAGTCCTTTGAGTAATATAGAGGCTGTTTCTTTTGCACGAACTGCAGAACTCGAATAGATAACATCCGCTTTTACGAGTTCGACTTCAATTATTTTTTGCAGTTTTAACGCTCGTTCAATACCTATTTCAGCTAGTGGTCTTTGAAAATCTTCTACTGGGAATACCCACGATGATTTTGCATGCCGAACCAAAGAAAGGAATAAAGTCATTTTTTGTAAGAAATTTTATGTTAAATTATATTTTTTATTTGTTTTATCCGTTTTTTATGCATTTTGTCGATATATTTTTTTGTTGATTAAAAAATACGGGGTACTTTCGGACTGTTAAAATTAAGCATTGTTTATAGTTTGCTATTAAATCAAGGTTAATTTTAATACAAAGCAGTCGAAAATACCGATCATTTGATACGATAAATTGATAAAATTTGTCGATATAGATTTAATTTGAAAGTGGAAAAGGTATTACGTCGAATATTAGTGTAGTTTATAGATAAAATAATAACATAAAAAATACATCAATATAACTTTGAATAGTGTTAACTTTACAGCGGTTTTCACAAATTAGATAACCTATTCAATCTTAATAAATTAAACATGGATAAATCAATTGGTTCCTATTCGTTTTTGAGAAATTTAATTGGGGGTATACTCATTCTCTTTTCAATGCAAACTATTGTTCATGCGCAGCAAGTTGTTCCTTCTAAAGTTACTTCGATTCAACTTTTGGATAATTATTTAAATAATTCTAAGGGTTCCGATCAACTTCGTCTGAACGATTTAGTATATGAGGTGCAATCTTCGGTTTATTTTGAAAACAATGAAGCAAAAACCTATGGTACGAGTCCAGTCAATTTATATACCGACATCAATGGGTTTTTACAATTACCGAACGCTAATTTTGAAAAAGCAACTATTGAACTGATTACAATACGAATTGATAATTCATCTCAAATTACTAATACACTTAATTTAGCCTCTTTAACAGGATTTCCAAAGTTAAAGTATGTATATATATTAGCAACGTTTCCCTACACTTTGCAACAAATTTCTAAAGTAGTTACTTCATCCGGTTCAGATTACATTGTCGTTTTCAAAAGCGACATGGGGTCTTAAACTAGCAACCGAACTTAAAAGTAGAATACCATGAAAAACAACGATATGTCACTCAAGTTCAACCCAACTCGATTTTTACTCCTGCAGCTATTCATGCTTTTTGGAGTATTGGGTAGTTTACATGCTCAGGTATATGTTCCTTTTACACAGCGGACCTCCTCGTATACCCCTGCTAAAACAATTTATAACATCAAAGGTGACTTTACCATGATTGGTAACACCAATTTGACGTTACAAAATTACAGCAACACGACCAATAACAACAACAACACTATGGTTTATGTTGATGTTGATGGTAATACTATTACCGGTTTGGGTGGCAGTCCTACGTTCAACTCTTCCTCAGCTACGTTATCCATTGCATCAGAAAATGGTTCAATCCCTTCGTGTTCTCGAATTGTATATGCTGGATTATACTGGACTGGACGTGCTAATCAATCGGGTAATGCTACAAATACATTCACGGTAACGAAAACAATTGCAGGAACTTCATACACGAAAACATTTGATAAGCGCACCGTTCTTTTACGCGGTCCTGCTGCAACCAGTTATACGACTTTTCAAGCAACTGCTTCCGACATTTATTATGCTACAAATTCCAATAATGGTGATTATATCTATACCGGATATACAGAAATTACCGATTATGTTCGTCAAAATGGTTTAGGTAGTTATACAGCTGCTGACCTTGCACTTCGTGATGGAAATGGAGGTGGTACAGGCTATTCTGGCGGTTGGGGTATTGTAGTGGTTTATGAAAACTCAAAAATGAAAAATCGTGACATTACTATTTTTGATGGTTTTGCTCACATGAATGGATCTACGACAAACAGCCTTCCTGTATCGGGTTTCAATACGGTGCAAACTGGAAATGTAGGGGTTAAATTAGGCGTTATGGCTTCTGAAGGTGATGTGAGCTTGACGGGTGATTTCTTCCGAATTCAAAACCTCGCCAGTGCTACTTACACTACTTTATCGCATAGTGGAAATACGGCAACCAATTTTTTTAACTCATCAATTGCTACCGGAGGCAATACAAGGACTCCAAACTTAGTAAATAATACAGGTATTGACATTGCGATGTTCAATCTCAATAATATCAACAACAGTATAATAGGCAATAACCAAACCACCACTAACTTTCAATACGGTAGTGGTGGCGATGTGTATTCAATTTTTAATATTGTATTAGCGGTCGATGCTTATGTACCCGAAACTGAAGGGATATTAAGCGTTACCCAATTAAATAATGTACCGGTTACTTCAGGCCCTTATTCAATTGAACCCAATCAAGAAATGACGTTTTCAGTTGATATAAAAAACTTAGGAACGGAAGCTGTAAATAATACACAAATAATAATCCCTATTCCCTACAATGCGAGTTATGTTGCCAATTCAGCAGCGGGTAGTATCTTTTTTACACCTTTACCTTCGCCAAACCAAATCTTTTTCAACCCCAATTTAGGTCCAACTGGGTCGATTGTATGGGATTTTGGAACATTACCACTTCCTACAACTCCAGATCAATTACTCGCCCGTCTTACTTTTAAATTCAGAGCTACAACCGATTGTAGTATTTTAAGTAACCCCAGTTGTTCAAATATTATCAATATCAACGGATATATGACAGGAACGGGAGCTATTACAAATTCTGAAATGAATAAACCGTTGATTCAAGGATATCTAAATTCTGGACCTTGTTCAAATGAACCAATTACCCAAGATATTACAATTACCATTAATGGAACGAACTATGTAAATAGTAATTGTTCAGGATTTACAGGTGTTAGAAATTTCAATTATTGTTCAACCAATACAACCATTTCTATTTCTGAAATTGCTGGATTTTTCCCTGCAGGATCCAATTTTTATAATCAATATCCAATTACTTCTCAAACGATTCAATATTCATTACAAAATCCATTACCTTTATTACCTGGGACTTTTCAATTTTATGCAGTACCACCTGGAAGTACAGGATGTAATATTCCCTTTACTTTAACACAATGTCTTGTATTAATTGATGCCGTTGATGACCAAGGGACTCCAATTAGTAGCGCAACTGGTGGTGTTGCTGTTTCAAATGTACTCAACAATGATACGCATAATAATAACCCCGCAACAACCAATACAGTTTCTATTTCCTTCATTTCATCTACAAATCCTGGGATTTCATTATCGCGCACTAGTGTAATTGTTGCTCCAAATACTCCTGCCGGAACCTATGAGTTGGTTTATCAAATATGTGATTTAACGTATCCTGAATATTGCGATACAGCAATTGTATTTATTACCGTTACTGCTCCACCAATAATCGCTATTGATGATAATTATTCCATCGATTGTTCAACCTCAGGAAATTTAACGGGCAATGTACTAACTAATGATTTACTTAACGGGCTGCCTGTGAATTTATCAACCGTAAGTTTGACATTAGTATCGACTTCAAATCAAAATATAACATTAAATTCGACAGGATCTGTTCAATTATCGAATACTTTAGCCTGTGGTGTTTATTCGATTACTTACCAAATTTGTGAATTATTAAATCCAACCAACTGTGATATAGCTACCGTTACAATTACAGTATCTGATTCCCAAGCACCGCAATTTAACGAGGCGCTACCAGTAAATATTACGACAACATGTGAGGCTATACCCTCAGCTGTAACACTTACGGCTACTGATAATTGTGGTTTTGTAAGTGTTGGATTTTCAGAATTAACTACTGCAGGGAATTGTCCTGGAAATTACTCATTGACACGTACTTGGACCGCTACTGATGCTTGTGGCAATACTACAACAGCAACGCAAGTAGTAACCGTTCAAGATACTACGGCACCAGTATTTTTCAAATCGATACCTGTTGATGTAACCGTTGAATGTAACAACATTCCTTCAGTAGCTTCATTAACAGCAACTGATAATTGTGGAGAAGTTACTGTATCGTTTAATGAAATAACTACTGCAGGCAATTGTCCAAACAGCTATACCTTAACACGTACCTGGATCGCAACAGACGCATGTGGTAATACGGCAACTGCTACCCAAGTAGTAACCGTTCAAGATACTACGGCACCATCGTTTGTAGGTACAGCTCCTGCAAATGTTACCGTTGAATGTAACAACGTTCCTACAGCAGCAACACTTACAGCTACCGATAACTGTGGAAATGCTAACGTAACATTTAATGAATCGATTACAACGGGTAACTGCCCTAGTAATTATACGTTAACTCGAACATGGACTGCTACCGATGTTTGTGGCAATTTCACTACCGTTTCTCAAATTATTACAGTACAAGATACGATTGCTCCAACTTTTGTTCAAACTGTACCTGCTACTATTACTGTAGAATGTAATGCTATTCCAGTTGCCGAATCATTAACAGCTATTGATAATTGTGGCAAAGTAAGTGTTTCTTTTAATGAAACGACTACCCCTGGCAATTGTCCTAGTAATTTTACAATAACTCGTACATGGACTGCGACTGATGTATGTGGAAATACGACTATTGTTACTCAAGTGGTAACAGTACAAGATACTACCGCTCCTTCTTTCGTCCAATCGATACCAGCTAATATTACAGTTGATTGTTCAAATGTACCATCTGCTGCAACATTAACAGCATTCGACAATTGTAGTAAAGCAAGTGTAACATTTAATGAAACAACTACCCCTGGCAATTGTCCAAGCAACTATACTATAACACGCACCTGGACTGCAACTGACGCCTGTGGTAATTCCACTACAGCGACTCAAGTGGTAACTGTACAAGATACTACAGCGCCGGTGATTACGAATCCAGCCGTTAGTCATACTATTCAATGTGATGTAGCAGATAATGCCTCAAATTTACAAGATTGGTTAAATAACAATGGTGGAGCAACGGCTGTTGATGCTTGTGGCGCTGTCACTTGGACAAACAACTTCAATACATCAAATTTGGATTGTTCTACAGCGATTACTGTCGTATTTACTGCAACCGATTTATGTGGAAATACCGCTACTACTTCAGCTACATTTACTATTCAAGATACTATAGCTCCTTCGTTTGTAGAATCAACACCGGCAAATGTAACTGTGGAATGTAATAACGTTCCTGCGGCTGCTACGCTAACAGCTACTGACAATTGTGGTACAGCTACT
>NZ_JAIXRZ010000037.1 GCF_027484945.1 Flavobacterium sp. | reverse complement strand
GCTTTTATTTTATTGCACACAAAGCAAAAGTCCCTATTGTTCCAGTTGCTTTTGATTATAGTAAAAAAGAAGTGCGGGTAGGTGCTCCTTTTTATACTTCAGGTCAAATCGATTTGGATATGCCCAAATTTTTGTCCTTTTTTCATGGGGTTAAAGGGCGATTCCCTGAAAAACAATTTTCGAAATTATAATCCATTTTCGTTAGTTCTATTTTGAATGAACAGCCAAAAAACGAATATTTTTTTTGGCGTTTTACTACTTTTGCTTAAATAATTATTGCGATGGATTATTTTGAATGTCACAAAAAATACAAACAAAACCAACTCTTTGGACGATATATCACACGCTCCCAAATTGAAGATGTGATGCAATCACTGAATATTGTGCCAATTGTAAAGGGATATTCAGTGCAAAACCACCCCTTATATCAATTGGATGTAGGTAAGGGTAAATTTAAAGTGTTGGTTTGGTCGCAAATGCATGGAAATGAGGGAACAACAACCAAGGCCTTGTTTGATTTTATTGCTTTTCTCCAATCTGGTGAGCCGTTGGCAGTGACTCTGCAGCAAATGTTTACCTTTCGAATTCTTCCAATGGTAAATCCTGATGGGGCAGAAGCCTATTCCCGCGTTAATGCCAATCAAGTAGATTTAAATCGGGATGCATGTGACTTATCCCAGCCTGAAAGTCAATTTCTTCGAAAGGCGTTTGATGATTTTCAACCCCATTTGGCATACAATCTCCACGATCAACGGAGTATTTTTGGGGTAGGAACTACCGGTAAACCAGCTACAGTTTCTTTTTTGGCTCCTGCTTTTAACGAGGAGCGAAGTATTAATGAAGTGCGTACCAAAGCGATGAATTTGATTGTTGCAATGCAAAACGAACTCCAAAATTTCATTCCAAATCAAATTGGACGTTTTGATGATTCGTTTAATTTAAATTGTGTTGGCGATTGCTTTACAAGATTAGGCGTGCCTACAGTATTGTTTGAAGCGGGACACTATCCAAATGATTATTATCGGGAATATACACGAAAAATGATTTTTATTGCGCTACTTTCTGGCGTAAAACATATTTACGAAAACGATATAGTTGACAATAAAAACGAACTTTACCTAAATATTCCTCAAAATAACCCGGTATATTATGATTTTATTTACAAAAACATAAAAATAAATTATGAAGGTAAAGAAATAATAACGAATTTTGCAGCGCAATACCGTGAAGAGTTAATTGAGGGTAAAATTGAATTCAATGCATACATTGTTGAAGTTGGATTATTAGAAGGTAAATTAGGACATTCTACCTTTAATGCACATAAGATGAAGTATTCGGATGATCATTTGAATATTCCAAATATTAATCAAAAAGCGGATTTTTGTTTAGAAAATTCTATAAAATTTGTTAATGGTTTAAAAATATAATACATTTATCGTTATTTTGATGTAAAATGTGTTATTTTGCAATTATATTTAAAAACAATCTAAAACCTGAGTTATGAGTAAGTTTCGATTAGATGAAGTCGATCATCAAATTTTGGATATGTTAATTGATAACACCCGAGTTCCATTTACAGATATCGCAAAAAAATTATTGATTTCTGCGGGTACAGTCCACGTACGTGTAAAAAAAATGGAAGATGCTGGAATTATTATGGGTTCTTCCCTCACATTGGATTATGAAAAATTAGGGTATTCATTTATCGCTTATGTTGGTGTTTTTCTAAACAACACTTCCCAAACTAAATTTGTTTTGGAGCGAATTAATGAAATTCCATTTGTTACCGTAGCCCACGTGACTACTGGTAAGTTTAATATATTTTGTAAAATTCGGGCGCGTGATACCAAACATGCTAAAGATGTTATCTTTATGATTGATGATATTGAGGGTGTTTACCGAACAGAAACAATGATTTCATTAGAAGAGAGTATCAACGATAAAAAACGATTGATGCATACCATTTTCAAAGAAGTTTAATTTAGGTTTTCAATTCAATACATTACCTCAGGCATTATGCTTGAGGTTTTTTTATTTGGAAATCTAGTTGTTCGAGCCTAGTAATTCAAACTTTGATATAGTTAATAAAAAATTATGCGAATAGACCAAGTTCAAAATAACGAGTATGGAACATTTTATGCTCCTTATTTAGCCCAAATAGATCCGCAATATCCGTTGCTTGAGGAATTGGAAATTGCTTTACACCGTTTTATTCATTTTGTTCGTGAAATACCTATGGACAAATTTGATTTTCGTTATGCCGAAGGTAAATGGACAATCAAGGATATTATTCAACATATTATTGATGCTGAACGGGTTTTTGCTTATCGTGCAATGCGAATTGCTCGAAATGACCAGACGGCTTTACCCGGTTTTGATGAGGATTTTTATGTGACTAATGCAAATGCAAACTCCCGCAGTATTCAAGATTTATTAACTGAATTTTCGATGGTACGCCACGCTACAATTTATCTTTTTAAGTCCTTTTCACCCGATTCTTTAGAGCGAATTGGAATCGCATCGGATAATCCAATTTCTGTTCGAGCTTTAGGCTTTATAATTATTGGACATCAAAATCACCACCAAACCGTATTTCAACAAAGGTATCTTTAGGTGAACCAATTTTATTTATTTCAAATTCTAAATTTTGAGTTTAACTCTTGAAGGATAGCGCTATAACTAAAAAATCCCAAGTAGTAAATACTCGGGATTAACTTATATACATTCTAATTACGTTTACTCATCTTCTTCGTCATCTTCATAATTGATAGAAGGTTCATCATCGTCCTCGTCGTCCTCGTCGTCTTCATCTGATCCGCCTTTGTCTTTTAACAAGTCAACATCTTCCTCATCGTCTTCTTCATTTGACAAGTCTTCATCATCTATATCAACTCCTTTAACAGGGGCAATAGGTTCAATAACAGCATCTAAGTCATCCTCTTCATCTTCAAATTTTTCCATACGTGAAGCAAGTTTAGTACTCACTTTCACCAAGTAAATTGTGTCATCTGTGCGAACTTCGACAGCTTCTACCAATTCGTTTTGGGCATTTTGGAATCGAATGATGTCTGAATCATCATAACCATCAGGAAATTTTTCAACCAACAAGTTTAATATATCGCTGGTCAATTTGGCGTAATCAACAATAACTCGTCTCATAACAGTAGGATTATAAATCTAATAGGTAAGCAAAAATAAGGGGTGCAACAATTGTAGCGTCGGATTCTACAATAAATTTTGGGGTGGTGATGTCTAATTTACCCCAAGTGATTTTTTCATTGGGGACTGCTCCAGAATAGGATCCATAACTGGTAGTAGAGTCAGAAATTTGACAAAAATAACTCCAAAAAGGAACATCATGCATTTCCATGTCTTGGTAGAGCATCGGTACAACACATATTGGAAAGTCACCCGCAATTCCACCACCAATTTGGAAAAAACCAACGCCTTTACCAGAACAATTTTTAGTATACCAATCGGCTAACCACATCATATATTCAACTCCACTTTTCATTGTAGTTGGTTTGAATTCGCCCTTTATACAATAAGAAGCAAAAATATTCCCCATTGTACTATCTTCCCAACCGGGTACGACAATCGGTAAGTTCTTTTCAGCAGCAGCAACCATCCAAGAGTTTTTAGGATCAATTTCATAATATTGTTCTAAAACTCCAGAATTAATCATTTGATACATAAATTCATGCGGAAAATAACGCGCGTCATTTTTGTCGGCATTATTCCAAATATCAAACAAATGCGATTGTAATCTACGGAAAGCTTCTTCTTCAGGAATACAAGTATCGGTTACTCGATTGTAATGGTTTTCTAATAAATCCCATTCTTCTTGCGGTGATAAATCACGGTAGTTGGGAACTCGTTTATAGGATTTGTGTGCCACCAAGTTCATGATATCTTCTTCTAGGTTGGCCCCAGTACACGAAATAATATGTACTTTATCTTGGCGGATCATTTCGGCTAACGATTTTCCTAATTCGGCTGTACTCATTGCACCGGCAAGGGTAATCATCATTTTTCCATTTTCTAACAAATGGGCCTCATATCCTTTGGCAGCATCAACTAAAGCTGCGGCATTGAAATGTAAAAAATGGTGTTCAATAAACTGACGTATAGGTCCTTTACTCATTATTCCTCTTTTCTGTGTTTGTCTTAAAGCTTTAGGTCAAAGAAAAACTATTTTTTTAAAATTACAAACGAAAATTTAGTATTTATCATAACCTAAAATTTTCAATACATCATCGGATGTTTGTTGTTCCGAAAACACTTCTGTTGCTATGATTCCATTTTCATCGCGATCAATTAAAATATGTTTCGGCTGCGGAATCAAACAGTGGTGCAAACCACCAAAACCACCTATCGTCTCTTGATAAGCGCCCGTATTAAAAAATCCAATATACAGTGGTTTTTCTTTATTGTATTTAGGTAGATAAACCGCATTCATGTGCTGTTCTGAATTGTAGTAATCATCACTATCACACGTCATACCTCCCAATAACACTCGTTCATAAGTATCGTTCCATCGGTTAACCGCTAACATTACAAATCGTTTATTGATAGCCCAAGTATCGGGTAGTGTTGTAATGAATGAACTATCAATCATGTTCCAGTTTTCGCGGTCATTTTGTTTTTTCTGATACAAAACTTGATACACAGCACCGCCACTTTCGCCTACTGTAAAAGATCCAAATTCTGTAAAAATATGGGGAACTTCGATTTCGGCATCATCACAAGCAATTTTAATTTGATTTAAAATCTCGTCGACCATATATTGGTAATCGTATTCAAATGCTAAGGAATTTTTAATTGGAAAACCACCCCCAATGTTCAAGCTATCGAGAGTAGGGCATTCCTTTTTTAAAGCAATGTATACTTTCATACATTTTAGTAGCTCATTCCAATAATAGGCCGTATCGCGAATTCCAGTGTTAATAAAAAAGTGCAACATTTTCAGTTCTACTTTCTTGTTTTCTTGAATTTGCTTGCGATAAAAAGGTACGATATCTTTATATCCAATTCCTAAACGGGAAGTATAAAACTCAAACTTTGGTTCTTCTTCTGCTGCGATTCGGATACCGATTTTGAATTTTCCTTTTATTTGTTCCTGTAACAAATCCAATTCTTCGTAATTATCAATTACAGGAATTGTTTTATTGTGGCCGTTATTGATTAATCGAGCAATGTTTGTCACATAGGCATCGCGTTTGAAACCGTTGCAAACGACATAGGTGTTTTTATTGATTTTGCCTTTAGCCAAAAGGTTTTCAACTATATTAATATCAATCGCAGACGAGGTTTCAATATGAATGTTGTTTTTAAATGCTTCATTCATAATAAATTCAAAATGGGAGCTTTTCGTGCAATAGCAGTAGTAGTACTTGCCATCATAGTCAATTTTCTCCATTCCTTTTCGGAACCAACTCTTGGCTTTATTGATATTGTTTGAAATTTGAGGCAAGTACGTGAACTTTAAGGGCGTTCCATACTGCTCTACTAAATTCATTAAATCGATGTTATGAAATAATAAAGTGTCTTTATTAAGGCTAAACTCTTCTTGTGGAAAATAAAAAGTTTGGTTTATTAAGTCGGAATATTTCGTATTCATTTTAAAGTTTAGATAAGTGAAAAAAACAAATGCAAATGCTTAGTAAACGTAGTTGTTTTCTTTTCTCAAACTCTAAGATTTTCATAGACAATCGACAAATCCATTACTGAGTCGGATGTTTGATTGTAAATAGTGAATACTGTTTTAGGAATAAAAAACGATTCCGGTAAGACTTGGGAAAGTCCGATACCGATGCCTGTAAGCGATTGAAGGTGCGACGTTGAATTGTTTTTTATCATTAGCGCAAATGTAAAAAATAATAAAATCGATTTACAACATTTTAAATAAAAAAATATTAGCTCAAATAGTCCAAAAAAGCTTTGTTAATTATTTCATTATCAACTTCTTGATTGAGACACGTGTTCCCAATTCCGTCAAGCAAGGCAAATTGTATTTTACCATATTCATTTTTCTTGTCGTGAATCATGTATTCGAGTAACTGCGCGATGTCATTTTCAGCTAACGGAACTGGTTCAAATAAATCAGAAATTACATATTTAATTTGATGATATTCGGTCGTATTTAGCAAGCCTTTTTCAAATGAAAGATAGGCCTCTAAAATCATACCAACAGCAATGGCTTCACCATGTAATAGGGGACTTGAAGTAGTTAAAAAATGACTCTCGATCGCATGTCCCAACGTATGACCAAAGTTTAAAGCTTTTCGTATACCATTTTCAGTAGGGTCTTGGAGGACTATCGTATTTTTAATTTCTATAGATCGGTAGATTAAATGATCGAGCACGGTAGAATCGAGTTGACTTAAATCGAGAAATTGTTCCCAATAGTTTTTATCATGAATCAATCCGTGTTTAAGCATTTCGGCTAATCCAGCCCGCATTTCCCGACGGGGTAGGGTTTCCAAATATCGGGTATCAATTAGCACCATTTTGGGATTACTAATCACGCCCACTTGGTTTTTAAGTAAGCCCAAATCGACACCATTTTTCCCCCCGATTGCGGCATCAACCATTCCTAACAATGTAGTGGGGATATGAATAAAATCAATACCGCGTTTATAGGTTGAAGCCACAAAACCTCCAATGTCTGAAATAACACCGCCGCCAAGGTTAATAATCAAAGATTTGCGATCGGCTCCCATCTCGGTTAATATAGTCCATAATTCCACACAGGTCGCTATTGTTTTTAAGCTTTCACCTGGTTCGATCTCAATAATTTCTATGCGAATCGATACTTCGAGTAAGGGTAACAAAAATGGGGAGCAATTATCATTACAGTGACTATCGGTCAAAATGAAAATTGAAGAATAGTGATTGCTTAAAATCAGTTGATTCAGTTTTTTATAGCTTTGTTCATTAAATTCAATGGTATAACCGTTGGAGTAAATCGATTGCATTAGGGTCAATTTTGGTTCCAAAAATACAGCATTTTTTACTATAAATTCAGTTCACAATTAGTACATTTGTGTTCTTTCAAAGAAACCATGGAAAAGATATTTAACAATACCGAAGTAGCGTTCAGTTTAAAGTCAGACACCGAATTAGATCGGGCTTATTTTTTATTTAAAATGATAGCTAGCGAACCCTTAGTTCGTATCGGAACTGCGGTTACAAATTTTGCCATAAAGGCCCATTTGCCCGTTGAGGGATTAATTCGTGCTACTGTTTTTGATCATTTTTGTGGAGGAACCACAGAAGTCGATTGTTTAACGGTAGTCGATAAAATGTTTACCAAAGGTGTATCGTCTGTTTTAGATTATTCGGTAGAAGGCAAAGAAGAAGAAGCTCAATTTGATGCCGCATTGAATATGACTTTAAAAACGGTTGATTTTGCTCAAGCCCGAAAGGCTATCCCTTTTGCGGTTTTTAAACCAACAGGATTGGGTCGTATAGCGCTTTATGAAAAAGTTGGATTAAAACATCCTTTGACCGAAAGCGAACAAAACGAATGGAATCGTGTTTTTGAACGGTTTGATATTATTTGCAGAACTGCTCACGAAAAAGATGTTGCGTTATTAATTGATGCCGAGGAAAGTTGGATGCAAGATGCCGCCGATGATTTAGTTGAAGAAATGATGCGTCGCTACAATACGGAAAAACCGATAGTGTTTAATACCCTACAAATGTATCGTTGGGATCGTTTGGATTATTTAAAAGAACTCCATGCGCGCGCTTTACAGGAAGGTTTTTTCATTGGTATGAAATTAGTTCGTGGCGCATATATGGAAAAAGAGAATGATCGTGCGCATCAATTAGGTCAAAAATCGCCTATTTGTTTTTCAAAGGCTGCTACCGATGAAAACTACAATTTGGCCTTAGATTATATGATGTTGCACATTGACCGTATGGCAATATTTGCCGGCACTCACAATGAGGAGAGTTCTTATAAATTGATGGAGATGATGGCTTCTCAAGGGATAGAAAAAAATGATTGTCGTATTTGGTTTGGCCAACTCTATGGCATGAGTGATAATATCAGTTATAACTTAGCTACAGAAGGATATAATGTTGCTAAATATTTGCCGTTTGGTCCTGTTCGCGATGTTATGCCTTATTTAATTCGTCGCGCAGAGGAGAATACTTCTGTAGCAGGTCAAACTAGTCGTGAGTTAAACTTATTAAAAACCGAGCGCGAACGTAGAAAAGCAGTGAGAAGGTAGCATCCTTTAAATTGTTTCTTTATTCTATTTTAATACAATAAAAAAAGCCTCTTTTTAAGAAGCTTTTTTTATTGAGTTCGGAGGGTTAAAATAGTCGTTATCCCCTTATTTTTGATATTACCGCTTCAAAGCAAAATGCGCTTTAAATTCTTTGGTAGCATTGTTTTCAAGGTATTCTACTTTAAACCAATAGTCCGTAGCAGGCATCAAGGCTCCGTTATAGGTTCCGTTCCATCCTTCACTTTTAGGACTGATTTGTTTCAAGAGTTTTCCTTGTCGGTCAAAGATGTAAATCTTAGCGGTTGGTTGATTTTGTAATCCTACAATATTCCAAGTATCATGAATGCCATCGCCATTCGGCGTGAAGTAATGCGGATAATCAATAATAGAAACACCGGTAATTACTAGCGGATCACAGCTGTTATCAATACCTCCTTCAGTATC